>JACQGI010000028.1 GCA_016199625.1 Acidobacteriota bacterium
GAACCCTGCCGGAAGGTCGATCTGTCTCAGCGCCGGAGGCGGGGGCGGAGGCGGGGGCGGGGGCGGTGCCGCCGGCTCGACGAAGAAGGCCTTCACCGCCGACGTGGGCTCGGGCATCTCCTCGGACGTCAGCACCGGGACCAGGACGGCCGCGCCCAGGAGGACGACGTGGATCGCGAGAGAGACCGGAAGGGTCAGGGACTGCCCGGTACGATGGGCGACGACGTCGGATTCGATGAGGTCTTCGAAGAGCCTGCGCTCCATAGCCACGCCTCGCTTTCCCGGGTCGATCGTTCTGCCTGGGGCGAAGGAGCCGGATTCTAATCCGGCGTTTCCGGGGGTGTCAAGGCTTCCGGGCGGGCTCCCGGCTGCCCCGGGGTGACAGCCCACTCCCCCGCCGGATTGGACACCGCGGGGTCCTGTGGGGTTCCCCGTCAGTACATCGTGAAGGAAACGGGGATCGTGGCGAGGGTGGCGACGGGGACGCCCCGCTTCAGGGCCGGGGCGAACTGCCACTGGTAGACGCACTGGATGGCCGCCCGGTCCAGGGCCGGGACCGATTTGAGGATCTCGTGGCGCACCACCCGCCCGGTCCCGTCGATCAGCACTTGCAGGATGACCACCCCGTCGATCTTCTTGACGAAAGCCTCCTGGGGATACTCGGGCCGGATCTGGCGGATGAGGCGCGGCGGCTGGTCGTAGTCGAGCACCGGACCGCTCCCGGTGCAGCCGATGCAGCCGCCCGGCACGCCGCCGAGGACGCCGCCCGGCACACCGCCGTCGACACCGCCCTCCATCCCGTCGGGGCTGCCGAGATCGCTCCCCGTGGGGCTCCCGTACTGCTCGGTCTCGGGAGTCCCCGGCTCCGGCTCGAGGGGCTGCTCCTGGGGCCTCTCGATCTGCACCTCGAGGGTGGGCTTCTTCGTCTCCTGGGGCGTCACGGGCCTGGGCCGCTCCATCTTCTGGAGGGGCGACGAGCCTTTGGGCAGCGGCGCCGCGGCGGCGGCAGGGGGGTCATAAATGAGGACACGAAGGCCGAAAGCGGTTTCCGGCAGGTCCTGCGGCCAGAAGATCGGGACCAGCACGACCGCGGCGAGGATCACCCCGTGAGCGAAGAGGGAGGCCTGGACGCCGAACCAGGCCCGACGGTGCGGAGGGTTCGAGACGACCAGGTCTGCGAAGAGCTGCTCTTGGGGAGCGGGGTCGTCCGGGGAGCGAGAACCCTGGGGGGACGGAAGCACCAGGCCGCTCATGCTGGCCATTTTACCACTCCGCTGTCTCCTGGCTCAGACGCCCGCCGTCCTCTGAGGGTTCCGTTCGGCGTCACAAGCCGGGGTTCAGGCCCAACGTAAGCAAGGGGCGGGCCAGCCCGCCCCTTCGACCGGCCTCGCTGCCTAAAGAGCGGCCTTGGCGGCCGAGGCTCCCGTGCCGCTTCCCTTGCCCGAGACCGCCTGCCACCAGATGACGAACGGGCTCGCGATGTAGACGGTCGAGTAGGTCCCCACCACGATGCCCACGACCATCGTGAAGCCGAAGCCCTTCAGGACCTCGCCTCCGAATAGGTACAGGCCGAGGACCGCAAGGAACGTCGTGCCGTTCGAGATGAGGGTACGGGTCAGGGTCTGGTTGAGGGCGTCGTTCAGGAGCTTGGCGAGCGGGTCCTTGCGCTTCTGCCGCAGCAGCTCGCGGGCCCGGTCGAAGATCACGATGGTGTCGTTGACGCTGTAGCCCACCAGCGTGAGGAGCGCCGCGATCACGTTCAGGGTGATCTCGTGGCGGAAGAAGGCGAGGAAGCCCAGGGTCACCAGCACGTCGTGGAGGACCGCGATGGCGGCCGCGGTCCCCCAGACCGCCCCACCGAAGCGGATGCCGATGTAGATGAGCTGGAAGAAGAGCCCCAGGACCGTGAGGAGCACGGCCTTGCGCCGCAGCTCGGCGCCGACGATGGGCCCGACGATCTCCGAGGAGGACTCGACCACGGGGTTCTGGGCGTAGGTCTGCCCCAGGCCCTCCAGGACCCGCCGCGCGGGCGCCGAGAGATCGGCCTCGTCCGCCCCTCCGAGACGAACGAGCACCTGGTGCTTCGAGGGGTCGTCGTAGGTCTGGATGACGGCTCCGGGGGAGACCTTCTCCACGGCGTCGCGGATGCTGTCGGTCGCGGGCTGGTCGCGGAACTTGACGATGAGTTGCGTGCCCCCCGAGAACTCGACCCCGTAACGGATGCCTCCGGGCCGGCTCATGAAGGAGAGGCCCGCCACGATCACGAGGAGGCTCAGGATCACGAAGGCCTTGGTCTTCCCGAGGAAGTCGAAGTTGGGGTTCTTCAGGATCTCCATGGGCCGGTCCTCAGATGCTCAGGGTCTGGACGGCGCGCTTGCCCAGGACCCATTCGAACAGGAACTTGCTGACGAAGTAGGAGGCGAACACGTTGGCCACGAGGCCCATGAAGAGCGTCACCGCGAAGCCCTTGATGGGACCCGTGCCGAACTGGAAGAGGAACGCCGCCGCGATCAGGGCGGTGGCGTGGGTGTCGAGGATCGTGATCCAGACCCGTTCGAAGCCGTTTGCGACCGCGGCCCGGACCGTCTTGCCGTTCCGGAGCTCCTCGCGGATCCGCTCGAAGACGAGCACGTTGGTGTCGACACCCACGCCGATGGTGAGGATCACGCCGGCGATGCCGGGCAGCGTCAGCGTCGCGCCGCTGTAAGCCATGGCCCCGAGGAGGATGAGGAGGTTGGCCGCGAGAGCCACGATGGCGTTGACCCCCGAGAGCCGGTAGTAGAAGAGCATGAAGAGCGTGATGAAGCCCATGCCCGCCACGGCGGCCGTGACGCCGGCGCGGATGGAGTCCTTCCCCAGGGAGGCACCCACGGTGAGCTCCTGCTGGTACTTCATCGTGGCCGGGAGCGCACCGGCGCGGAGGACCTTGGCGAGCTCGTCCACCTCGCGGGTGCTGAAGCGGCCGGTGATGACGCCGCGGTCGGTGATCCGCGACTGGATGACCGGCGCCGACTCGACGCGGCCGTCCAGGATGATGGCGAGGCGCCGGCCCACGCTCCGTCCCGTCTCGCGGGCGAACCGATCGGCTCCCTGGGGGAACAGGCTGAACTCCACGTCGGGGGCGTTGGTCTGGGGGTCGACACCGGCCCGGGCGGTCTTGAGGTCGCGTCCCGTGATCACGGCCTCGCGGCGGACCAGGTAGTAGACCTGCTGGTTGTCGTCGCCCAGCCCCGGCACCACCTCCATGTTGTCGGGCACCTTGCCGCCGAAGTTCTGCAGCAGCGCCTCGCGTGTCGGGCCAGAATCCTCGACGAGCTTCAGTGCGAGGAGCGCGGTCCGGATGATGATGTTGCGGGCCTGCTCGCGGTCGGTGACGCCGGGGAGCTGAACCAGGATCTGGTCGCCTGTGCTCCCGTAGCGGCCGATGACCGGCTCGGCGACGCCGAGGACGTTCACGCGGCGCTCCAGGGTCTTGATCGCCTCGTCCACGGTCTGCTCGCGGATGCGGTGGACCAGCGGGTCGGTCATTCGGACGGTGAAGCGGCCGGCCGCCGTATCCTCGCGGACGTCCCAGCCGTCCCGCTCGCGGCAGACCTCCCGGATCACGTCGCGCGCGTCCTTCACCCGGGCCGGCTCGACGCCGTCGACCACGAGGGACGACGGGCTCTCCCGCCGGGCGTCGGCGAAGACGATGCCGGTGGAGCCGAGCTTCGAACGGACCGAGGCCACGGAGTCGTCGGCAGTGGCCACGAGGGCGTCGTCGGTCACCACCTGGAGCACGAGGTGGATGCCCCCCCGGAGATCCAGGCCGAGCTTGATCTTGCCCGGCTGCCCGGCCCGCTCGTAGGGGGGCCAGAGGACCACCACGCATGCGGCGAGGAAGGAGCCGTAGAGGACGAAGCGCACGCGCAACTCGGTCCGGATGGCGGCGTAGGCCAGACCTGCCAGCGCGGCAGTGACGACGAGCCAGAGGACGAAGGGATTCTCGAGGGCGGGCATCCTACTTCTTCTCCGTTTCGGTCGATGGGCCCTGCAGCCCGGCGATGGCGCTGCGGAGGACCTTGATCTTCGTCTGGTCGGCGATCCGCACCGACAAGGCGTCGCCCTCGACGCCCACGACGGTGCCGAAGATGCCGGCGTTGAGCACGATCTTGTCGCCGGCCTTCAGGGCCCTCTGCAAATCCTCGACCTTCTTCTGTTTCTTCTTCATGGGGAGGATCAGGATGAAATAGAAGATGGCGAAGATGATCCCCATGAGCACGAGGCTCGAGAACGGGCTCGGCTCGTTGGCAGCAGGGGCGGCTAAGGCGACGGCGAACCTGGGATCGAGCATACCTTTCAGGGGATCGGGGGCGAGGGAAACCGGAAGGGTCGTCGGGAGCCTACGCTCCCTCCGCCTCCGGGGCCGACGCCGCGAGGCTCCGGCCGAACTCCTGCCGGAACTCCTCGAAACGACCCAAAAGGATACTTTGCCTCATCCTCCGGAGGGTGTCAAGGTAGAAGAACAGGTTGTGGATCGTGAGCAGCGTCGCCGCGGTGATCTCGCCGGCCAGGTGCAGGTGGCGCAGGTAAGCGCGGCTCGCCGTGCGGCAGGTATAACAGGGGCAATCGGGATCCGGAGGGAGTGGGTCTTCCCTGTACCGCGCGTTCCGGATCGAGACGCGACCACGGCTGGTGAAGAGCTGCCCGTTGCGGCCGTTCCTCGTCGGGAGCACGCAGTCGAAGAGGTCGACGCCGCGAGCGACCCCCTCCACGAGATCCTCGGGGGTGCCGACCCCCATGAGGTAGCGAGGCTTCGCCGTCGGGAGGATCGGATCCAGGTGATCGAGGACGCGATCCCGATCGCCCTTGGGCTCGCCGACGGACAGGCCGCCGATGGCGTGGCCCGGAAAGCCCATCCCGAGGAGCTCGCGTGCGCTGCGCTCGCGGAGGTCCAGGTGGACGCCGCCCTGCACGATGCCGAAGAGCCATTGGTCGGTGCGCCGGTGGGCCGCGCGGCTGCGCTCGGCCCAACGCGTGGTGCGCGCCGTCGCTTCCTCCACGGCCTCGCGCGGAGCGGGATAGGGCGGGCACTCGTCGAATGCCATGGCGAGGTCGGCTCCGAGGTTCATCTGGACCTCGACGGAGCGCTCGGGGGTGAGCAGATGAGGCGAGCCGTCGACGTGGCTGCGGAAGCGGACGCCCTCCTCGGTGAGCTCGCGCAGGTCGGCGAGGCTGAACACCTGGTAGCCGCCGCTGTCGGTGAGGAACGGCCCCTTCCAGCCCGTGAACCCGTGGAGCCCGCCGAGGCGCGCCACGAGAGCGTCGCCGGGACGCAGCATCAGGTGGTACGTGTTGGCGAGGAGGATCTGCGCCCCCACGGCCTCGAGGTCCTGCCGCGTGACGGCCTTCACGGCCCCGGCGGTCCCTACGGGCATGAAGGCCGGCGTCTCGACCGGGCCGTGGGGCGTCACGAGGCGCCCGGCGCGGGCCCGTCCCGATCGCGCCTCGACCTCGAACGAGAGCATGGCCGAGTATAGTCCTCGCCTTCGCGAGGGCGAGCTAACGGCCCACCGTCGTCCTCCTTTAGACTGCCCTCATGGGGTCCCGCCTCCGTGTCGCGCTGCTCTTCGGCGGCCGCTCGGGCGAGCACGAGGTCAGCCTCCGGTCGGCCGCGTCGGTGGCCGCGGCCCTCGCCGCGCGCCACGAGGTCCTTCCGGTTCTCATCGACAAGCGCGGTGGCTGGCTCCTGCAGCCGGGCCCGGCGCCGGCCCCTGCAGGGGGCGAGCGGATCTGCCTCGTGCCGGAGCCCGACGACAAGGGGCGGCTGCGGCGGCGGTCCGACGCCACCGTGGCGGCCGAGCCGGAGATCTACTTCCCGGTCCTCCACGGTCCCTACGGCGAGGACGGGACGATCCAGGGCCTACTCGACCTGGCCGCGGTGCCCTACGTGGGGGCCGGGGTCGCCGCCTCGGCGGCCAGCATGGACAAGGAGCTGATGAAGGCGCTCTTCGCCGCGTCGGGCGTGCCGCAGGGCGCCTACCGCGTCCTCCGGGGGCGCGACGCAGCCGCGGAGAGCGACGCCCTCGAGGTGCTGGGGCTTCCGCTCTTCGTCAAGCCCGCCAACCTGGGGTCGAGCGTCGGGGTCGCGAAGGTCAGACGCCCCGAGGACCTCGAGCCGGCCCTGGCCGGCGCTTTCGCGTACGACCGCAAGGTGGTCCTCGAGGCCGCCGTCGACGCCCGGGAGATCGAGGTCTCGGTCCTGGGGAACGAGGCGCCGGCCGCCTCCCTCCCCGGCGAGATCGTCCCCGACCGGGAGTTCTACGACTACGACTCGAAGTACTCGGCCGAGAGTCGCACGCGGCTCCTGATCCCGGCGCCCCTCGACCAGGGCGTCGCAGCGGCGTTCGCCACCGTGGCCGTCCGCGCCTTCCTGGCCGTGGACGCTTGCGGCTACGCCCGCGTCGACTTCTTCCTCGAGCGCGGCAGCGGGCGGATCCTCGTCAACGAGATCAACACGATCCCGGGCTTCACCTCCATCAGCATGTTCCCCAAGCTGTGGGAGGCGACGGGCCTGCCGTACGCGGAGCTGCTCGCGCGCCTCGTCGAGCTGGGCCTCGTCCGCCACGCGGAGCGCTCGCGGCTGCGCACCGACTACGGTCCGTGACCGCCCTCGTGCTGGCCCTCGCCGTGGGGCTCGTCGTTTCCGGGGACGACGAAGGGGGCCAGGCGCTGCGCCTGCTCTACGACGGCTCGACGGACACCGCCCTCGCCCGCCTCGGGGCCGCCGCGGCGGCGCGCCCCGAGGATCCCCTGGCCGCCTACCTCGAGACCCTGGCATTCGCGTGGAAGGTCGAGGAGCGGCCGGACTCCACTGCCCTCGACAAGGACCTCCACCGGCGTATCGACCGGGTCCTGGCGCTGGCCGACGCGCGCCTCCGCAGAGACCCCGACGACGTCCGGACGCTCTTCGCGCGCGGAGCGGCCCACGGCCTGAGGAGCCGACTGCACCTCTTCCGCCGCGAGGGACGCCCCGCGGCGCGGGCCTCGGTCCGCATGCGCGAGGACCTCATCCGGGTACACGAGCGCCAGCCGCAGAACAAGGACGTCCTCTTCGGCCTCGGGCTGTACGACTACTACGTGGACGTGCTCCCCCGCCTCGTGAAGCTGATCCGGTTCGTGTCCGGGATGCCCGGCGGCGATCGCGAGCGCGGCCTCGCGATGATCGAGGAGGCCAAGTACGGGGCGGACATCCACGGGACCGAGGTCCAGGTCCAGCTCTACGACATCTACGCCCACTACGAGGGGCGGCAGGACAGCGCCCTCGCCGAGATCCGCGACCTCCACCGTCGCTACCCGCACTCGCCGCTCTGGGCGCTGCGGCTGGCCGAGCACGAGCGTGAGCGCATGGGCCTCTACGCGGAGAGCGCCGAGGCGGCGCGGGGAATCCTGCGCTCGTGCGCGGCGGGCCACGCCAACTTCGCCCCGGTCGTCGAGGCCATGGCGCGCCTGGCCCTGGGCGAAGCCCTGGCGGCGGACCTTCGCCTCGTCGAAGCCCGCGAAGCGCTCCTCGCCGTCGAGGACGGGCATCCCGAGGCGTCGTGGATCGGCCCGCGCGCCCGCCTGCTCCTGGGCCGGCTGCTCGAGATCGAAGGGGACCGGGTCGCGGCCCTCGTCCACTATCGCGCCGCGGCCGCCGCGTCGGATCGCGGTCTGCGCAAGGACGCCCGCAGCGCCGTCGAGCGGGCGATCCCGAAGCACGAGGTCCTGGCCACGCGCCTCCTCGTGGAGGCCCGTCGGCTGCGCGAGGCGGGGCGCGACGCCGCAGCGCCGTACCGAGAGGCTTTCGACGCGTGGCCGGGCTGCGACGAAGCGGCGCTGCGGGTGGCCGAGAACGACGTCGCCCACGGACGCCTCAGCGAGGCGCGGCGGCTCCTCGAGGACCTCGTCGCGCGTGACACGGTGCGGCCCCCGTGGGTCCGTCCCTGGAGCCGCCTGCTCCTCGCCCGGGTCCACGACCTCTCCGGGGAGCGCGCGGCGGCGGTCGTGCGATACAAAGAAGTATGGGATGCCCCACTGGGGCGCCGGGAGCTCCGTGAGGAAGCGGCGCGGGGCATCGAGAGGGCGTACGCGCTCCCGGCGGCCGGTCCGTCGGCCGACAAGCATTCAAGATAGTATGCACGATCCCCTTGTGGCGGTGTGAGGACTCCGCCCCGCGGGCGAGCCGACCGAAGACCCTGACCTTCAACCAGTTCGAACGACCGACATCGATTCTAGCCGCGCCTGGGGCGGGTGGACGCGATTTTCACAGGAACTTCCACAGCCTAAGCTCCCGTTGCTGTGGAGCATGGAGCGGCCGCGCCCCAAAAAAGTGCTTGACAAGGGTGGGGGCCCTCCCTACCCTACCCCTAGTATGTCAAGCCCCTTGTCACCCGACATGTTGAAGAGGGGCGCGTGCGCCGTCCATTTCTGGACCGAAAGGGGGGATCCAAGCAATGCCGGCCAAGAAGAAGGCTGCCAAGAAGAAGGCTGCGAAGAAGAAGTAAGCGCCCCGGGGATGAGGGGGGGTGGACCGATCACCTCCCCTTGTTTTCTCGTGTGCTGACGGCGCCGATCGCCGCTGGATCGACTCCGGTTTGAGAGGGAGATGAAGGCGATGAAGAAGGCGAAGAAGGCGGCTCCCAAGAAGGCCGCGAAGAAGAAGTAGCCGCCCGGTCGGCCACGACGAGGGGGGGGTGAGGCGATCACCCCCTTTTCTCATTTCTGGAGCACGTAGCGTTCGAGGGCGACGGCGACGCCGTCTTCGTCGTTCGTCGGCAGCACCGGCAACCCCAGGGCGCGCATCGCGGGGTCGGCGTTTCCCATGACGAGGCCCAGTCCGGCGCTCTCGAGCATGTCGCGGTCGTTCCAATTGTCGCCGATGGCCAGCGTCTCCGCGGCGGCGATCCCCCAGCGCGCCTGCAGGAAAGCAAGCGCCTCGGCCTTGCCCACGTCGGGATGGAGCACGTCGATGAGTGCGACGCCGTGGGCGGGATAGACGGTCCGCTCGAGGCGTGCGGCGCCTCCGAGCCCGCCCGCCAGCACGGGGAGGAGCGCCTGCATGGCCCCGAGCCCGCCGCCGAACATCACCTGGATGGGATCCTCGGCGAGCGCCGCGCCGAGGTCGCCGACGGTGGTCACGTCGGGGTGGGACTTGTCGAGGTAGTAGGCGAGCAGGGTGTTCGAGGGGTGGACGCCCTCCACGAGAAGCCGCCCCTCCCCGCCGTGACCGCAGTGAACGACGGGATCCTCGCCCGCTTCGCGGCCGAGCTGTACGGCCGTGAGGGCCGTCCTCCGGGCCATGGGGCGGCAGCGCAGCACGACGCCGTCCTCGACGACCAGGGCTCCATTGTGGAGGACGAGCGGGAGGCGCCCGCCGATCTGCTCCGCCACACGCCGCGCCGCCGGGTGCCGCCGCCCCGTGACGAGGACCACGCGGACCTCTCGGGCGCGAGCGAAGTCGATGGCCGTCCGCGTCCGGGCCGAGACCGCCTTGTCGCTCCGGAGCAGCGTCCCGTCGATGTCCAGCGCGAGGAGCCGGAACGGGCTCCGGCCCGGCGTCATCGTCCGTCCCAGATCTCGACGTGGTCGATGGTGTCTCCGGGGCGGATCCGGTCCACGACGTCCATGCCCGACACGACCCAGCCGAAGAGGGTGTAGCCCCCGTCGAGATGTGGGGTCGGCGTCGTGGTCACGAAGAACTGGCTGCCCCCGGTGTCCTTCCCCGAGAGCGCCATTCCCACGGCCCCGCGGCCGTAGGGCCGTTGACCGATCTCGCACCGCAGCGTGTAGCCGGGGCCCCCGTTGCCGTCGCCCCGCGGGCAGCCCCCCTGGATCACGAACCCCGGCACGACGCGATGGAAGGTGAGGCCGTCGTAGAAGCCGCGCCGCGCGAGGTCGATGAACGAGGCGCACGTGAGCGGCGCCTCGATCACGTTCAGGTGGATCTCGATGCGACCGCGCCGCGTGTACACGAAGGCCCTGGGCGTGTAGACCGCGACACCCGACGCGGGGTTGTAGGGAGCCATGGCCTCGCGGTAGTCGAGGAGCGCGCGCTCGACGGCCTGGGGGCCGGGGTCGGGCGGCGCCTCGCCGACGTCCCGGAGCGCCTCGCCCGCCCGGGCGCGCACGACCCGCGACGGATCGCTGCGGGCGATCTCGCGAAGCGCGGCCCGGGCCGCGTCGTCCCTCTGGAACGCGAGTGCGGCCACCTGCGACGCGCGCGCGTCGATGTCGGCGTCTCCGAGCGACCTGCGGTACGCGGCGAAGAGGGCGTCGCTCGCCCCCGCGGCCTTGAGATCGGCGAGGCCCTGGGCCGCGGCGGCGCGCACGGCGAAGTCGGGGTGCTCGAGGTGCGCCCTGAGCGTCTCGACGGCATCGCCGCCCCGGGCCTTCACGAGGGCGTCGAGAACGTGGGGCAGGACCCGCGCATCGTCGTCGCGGAGCATGGAGAGGAGGATGCCGACGGAGATCTCGTCGCCGGCCGCGGCGAGGGCCGCGGCGAGCGCTCCGCGCACCGACCAGACCGGATCGGAGTCCAGGCCCGACAGCACGAGGGCGAACTCGTCGCGGTCGGTGCGCGCGAGAGCCGTGAGAGCGGCGGCGCGGATCCAGGCCTCGCGGTGACCCACGTACGGGACGATGCGGGTGCTGAGGCTCCTCTCGGGCGGCAGGGCCGAGAGCGCCTTCAGGGCCTCCCCCTTGAGGACCAGGCTCTCCGCCTGAAGTGCCGCCGCCGCGGCCGCCAGGCCTCGCGGATCGCCGACCACCGCGAGGGCGCGCAGGGCGTTCACGGCCACGGTCTCGTCGCGGTCCCGGCTCATCTCCGCGAGCAGGTCCACGGCCGAGGCGTCCTTGAGGGCGCCCAGGCCTCGGGCGGCGAAGGCCCGGGAGAGCGGGTCGGTGGACGAAGCCGCGGCCGTGAGCACCGGCGTCAGGATCGGGCTCTCGATCCGCATGGCGGTCCACGTGGCGGCCCACCAGTCGAACCGCGGCCGACCTCCCGAGAGCAGCACGGTCTCGGCGGCCCGCGCGTCCTTGAGACGGGCGAGGGTGAAGAGGGCGAGGCGAAGCTCGAGCCAGGGGTCGGTGGAGCTGCCCGGATCGTCGCCGCGCACGGTGACGAGGGGCGCCCCCTGGGGCAGGCTCTCGACGACGAAACGCGCCACGTCGGCCGCGACCCGAGGGTCGCCGAGGCGGCCCAGAGCCTCGGCGCAGCGGGCCCGGACGGTTCCGTTCGTGTCCTTGAGGGAGGCGAGGAGGCGCTCCGAGGCCATGGGATCGCCTACGAGGCCCAGGGCGAAGGCGGCCATCTGGCGCACCTCGGGCTCGCCGTCGTTCATGAGCTCGATGAGCGTGGGCACCACCGAACGGTCGGCGATTCGGCCGGCCGCGAGGGCCGCCCGACGGCGCACCCCGGCGTCGGGATCGCGCAGGAGGCGCCCGAGCTCGCCGCCCCCCGCAATCCGACCGTCCTCGAGGACGAGGATGCGGCTCATCTTCCCCTGGCGCGCCAGGGGGCCTGGAGACGCGGCCACGAGCGCGAGGAGCACGGGCACGCCGACAAGGCGCCTCACGGGCACCCCCGGCGGGCGAAGCGGCAATGGCTCCGCAAGGGACACGCGAGGCAGCGGGGAGCGCGCGGCCGGCAAACCTCCCGCCCCAGGCGGATCAGGTTCAGGTGGAGGTCCAGGGCGCGCATCGCGGGCACGGCGGGATCGAGGAGCGCGTGGGCGCGCTCCGCTGTGGCGCCGTCGGGCACGAGACCCAGGCGGCGTACGATCCGGTGGACGTGTGTGTCCACGGGGAAGGCGGGCTGGCCGCAGGCGAAGAGCAGCACGCAGGCCCGCGTCTTGGGGCCGACGCCCGTGAGGCCGCGCAGGGACGCGTCGGCCTCGGCCCGGGGGAGCCGGCGCAGGCCGCGCAGGTCGAAGTCGCCCCCGCGACGCGGGGATTCCCCGCCGCGGGCGCGCAGGTCTGCGAGCAGCCTCACGAGGCGCCGGCTCTTGGTGCGGGCGAGGCCGCCGACGCGAATCGCCCGCTCGAGACGCGCCGGGCGGGCCCGCGCCATCGCCTCCCAGGTCGGGAAGGCGGCCTTCAAGCTGCGGAAGGCCCGCGCGCTGTTCACGTCGCTCGTGTTCTGGGACAGGACCGTCTCGACGAGAGTGTCCATGGGATCGCTCCGGCGGCGCCGCGGTCGGCCGTAGACCGTCGAGAGCCGGCGCGCCACCGTGAGGAGGCGACGGCGGAGGGGGCCGGAGCGGGCCATCGCGGGGCGGATTATAGCCTCAGGCCACGGCGAGGAGGTCGCGACCGTCCTCGAGCCCCCGGCGCGCGGCCTCGGCGCGGATCCGGTCGCGAGCGCCGGGCTGCCCGACGGCGGCGAGGTGCAGGGGCCCGCGCAGGAGCGCCGCCGCCTCTACGTCCACCACGGGGGCTCCGTGCAGCGTCGCGCCCACCTTCCGTGGGTCCACCTCCACGAACGCGGCGACGGCGCAGCCCCGCGCCTGCAAGGCCCGAGCCCAGGCCTTGCCGATCGGCCCTGCGCCCCAGACGACGACCGGGCGGCCGCCGCGGAGCGGCCCCGCGACGAGAGCGTCGGCCTTGAGCGCCAGGAAGCGCCGCGGGGCGTAGCGGGGGTCGCGACGCGTCAGGCGCGAGGTGCCGTCCCGCCACAGCAGCAGCACCTCGGCGAGCTTGCCGAACCGCATCCCGGCCGCCGCCGCGCGGAGCCACAGGTCGTAGTCCTCGGGGCCGCCGAAATCGCGGTAACCCCCGAGCCGGCGGAGGGCCGCGGCCCGCAGCACCACCGAGGGATGCACCAGGGGCGATTCGACCCAGAGTTCGCGCGCGATCGCGTCGTGATCGAGGAGGGCGTTGGACCACGCGACGTACGCGCGCATGCCGGCGTTGCCCCTGCCGGCGGGCGACCCGAGGAGCTCGACCCGGCAGCCGACGACGTCGGTCTCGGCGTCCCGGGCCAGCCGGAGCACCTGCCGTCGGAGGCGCTCGGGGAGCGCCACGTCGTCGGCGTCCATGCGGGCGAGCAGCGCGCCCCGCGCCAGCGCGGCCGCGTGGTTGAGGGCGGCGACGAGGCCACGGGGCGGTGTTGCGACGACGCGCACCCGAGGGTCGGACCGCGCGGCGGCGGCGAGGAGCTCGCGGCTGCCGTCCGTCGAGCCGTCGTCGACGGCCACGACCTCGTGGTCCGACAGGGTCTGGTCGGCGAGGGAGGCCAGGCACGCCGGGAGGGTGTCCCGGGCGTCGCGCACGGGAAGGAGGACCGAGACCGCCGGTGCCCTCATCCGTGACGCAGGACGAAAGCGCGGGCCTGCCCGAGGGCGCCCTCGGGTGAGGTCTCCTCGACCACGTAGAAAGGCCCGCCGGCGCCGGGACGCCACGCGTCGCGGGGAGCGCGCCGGATCTCCACCTGCCACGCGGCACCGTGGGGGCGGGGCTTCAGGATCTCGTAGACCCACGATTCCCGACGCAGGGTCGAGTGGATGTCGTGGTTCTCGGCGGGCGCCGCCCGGACCGGCGGCGGGGCGATCTGTCGCCGGACGAGCTCGATGAGCGAATCGAGGCTCTCCTCGGGCACGAAGAGGAACTCGATCCCGTACCCGAGGTAGGGCCACCCGACTTCCGGGGCGTCGCGCACGACGCGCCCGAGAGCCTTGAGCGGCGTGGCCTCGGCGAGGCTCACCTCCAGCTCGACGTCGGGATACTCGGTGAGCGGCACGGGGCTGGCGAGGAGCATGCCGTTCACGCTGATGTTCCGGCTGAGCCCGACGAAGTGTCCCGCCGCGCCGCTGCGCGGCGTGCCGACCACCTGGCCGTGGACGGGGACGCGGGCCTGGACGCGCCGCGGCACCGTGAGCAGCTTGGCGATCCACGCGTCGAGCCGCGCGCGGTCCAGAGGGCGGCGCAGCACCGCGTTGGCCCCCGCCTCGGCCACCTTCCCATCGACCTCCACCGGGTCCGACGCGGGCACCAGGGCCAGGACGGAGACGGTGCGCGTCCCGGGGTCGTGGCGGATCCGCCGGATGAGCTCGGGCAGGCCGACGTCGGGGATTCGTGTGCCGAGGACGACCAGGTGGTGTCCGCCCTCGGCCAGGGCCCCGAGCAGCGCCCGCCCGGTCTCGACCTCCTCGACGCGGTGGCCCTCGCGCTGGAGGACGGTTGCCTCCAGGAGGAGGCTGCGGCCGTCGAGGCCGGCGACGAGGACGGGAGGGCGCATGGCGCTCCGGGAGGGTTCGGTCGAGTGTACGTCGCCCGAGCGCCCGGGGCAACGCGGCGGCGCGGGCGCCGCGGGCGCCCGTCAGCCGACGATCCGCTCGCTCGTGCGGCGCAGGCGGAAGACCCTCTGGAAGGCATCGGGCAGGATCGTCTTGAGGCCGAGGAGCGAGGGCACGTGGTCGTAGTAGAGGACGAGGCGCACGTCCTTGCGCCCGCCACGGGCGACGTCGTTCACGAGGAAACCGTAGCGGCCGAGGCGGATCCTGCCCCCGGGGAGGAGGTCCTTGCGGTCCGCCCCCCTGCCGTAGCCCACCACCTGGACCCGGGGCTCCGTGAGCTTGCGCCGGATGTCGTCGTCGGAGAGGAGGTGGACCTTCGCCCGGAGGAAGTCCAGTGCCGGGATCTTCCGCCGCTCGGTCGCCGGCCCGGTGAGGATGTGCTCGGCCTGGCCCGGATCGAAGTTCTTGGCCATGTAGTCCAGGTTGAGGGCGTAGATCTTCTCCTCCTTCGACCCGCGGTCGGCGTATTCCTCGAGGGTCCGGCGCAGCTCCTCGAGGTCCATGGGGAGCAGCCGCGTCGTGAGGGCGTCGAGGCCGGAGGCGTCGAGCCCGGCGCCGGAGAGGTCCACGCTGGGCGCCTGGTACGTGAGGGTGGCCACGGCGTCCTTGGCATCGGCCACCAGGGAGAGCCCCGTCGTTCCCCAGCCCCCCGACCCGACCTTGTGGAGCCGATCGGCGGCCACGTAGACCGGCAGCCCCTTGCTGAGCTCGACGATCTCGAGGTCCCCCGGGCCGGGGAAGGAGCGCACGAGGATCCCGAGGAGGAGGAAGAGGAACAGGGTCAAGGGCAGGACCAGGAACGTGAGGAACTGCAGCTCGGCCACCGGACGCGCGGGCGCCACGATCCGCTTGACCACCGGCTCGATCTTCTTGAGCCCCTCGCCCGGCCCTACGCGGAAGACGAACTTCTTCAGCAGGACGCCGTCGTCCGTGAAGAAGGATGCGAGGCTCTGGGCCGCCGGAGACGCCTTGGCGCCGTTCGCCGCTGCGACCATCTCCAGGACGAACGCCGGAGCCTGCTCGAGGTCGCCCCCCGCACCCTCCGCGGGGATGTCGCCCACGAGGATCACGTAGAGCGGGAGGCCGATCTCCCCGACGAGCGCGAGGGTCTTGCCGGCGACCCAGGGGTTGAGCTCCCTCCCTTGCGGGACGTTCATGTCCTTCCAGTCGGCCGGCTTCGCGTCGAGGAGGCCGTCTGTCAGCAGGATGATCCGGAACTCGGTCTCCTCGGGGTAGCCCTTGACGATCTCGCGAACCTTGTCGAAGGCGAAGTAGAAGTCCGTCCACTGCCCGCGGTTGTCGTACTGGCCGGGATCGTCCACCGAGATCTCGGTCCGGCCGCCGAACAGGATCAGGCGGTAGGACTGGCCCTGGAGGAAGGTGAACATCCTCTCGAGGGCAGCGACGCGCTTCTCGTCGGGGTCGAGGGGCGGCAGCGATGCGGAGTTGTCCACGAGGAACAGGATGACGGACTCCCCGCCCTTTCCCGCAGGGGACGGCGTCGCCTGCGCCGGTGGGGGCGACGGCACGACGAGAAGGAGCGCAAGGAGGAGCAGGGACGCCATGTCCGGAGGAGCGGATTCTACTACAGGCGCCCCGCCGCCACGGGGCGGCTATAATCGCGTCGCATGACGCTCGCAGCGGAGGCACTCCTTGCCGCCGAGCCGGGATTCACTCCCGGCGAGGCGGAGCTCGTCGACGCCGCCGGAGCGAGGACGGGCGAATCGACGACGCTCGCAGCGGAGGCACTCCTTGCCGCCGAGCCGGGATTCACTCCCGGCGAGGCGGAGCTCGTCGACGCCGCCGGAGCGAGGACGGGCGAGCGATGAAGGTCGGCATCGTCGGCGTCGGCTCCTCGGGCAAGAGCACCCTGTTCGGGCTCCTCACGGGAACGGCAGCGGCCCCGCCGAGCGGACGGCCCGAGGCCCGCGTCGGCGTCGCACGGGTTCCCGACCGGCGTGTGGACCGCCTGTCGGAGATGTACCAGCCGAAGAAGAAGACCCACGCTGCTGTGGAGTACGTGGACGTGCCGGGAGTGGCCAAGGGATCGGGCGCGGCCCTCGTGGATCTTCCGGCGCTCAGGGGCATCGACGCCCTCGTCCACGTCGTGCGCGCCTTCGACTCCGACGTGGCTCCGCATCCCGACGGGTCCGTGGACGCGCTCCGGGACGCGAAGATGCTCGAGCTCGAGCTGATCCTCGCCGACCTGGGCACGGTGGAGAGGAGGCTCGAGCGCCTCGACGCCGCGATCAAGAAGGCCAACCGGGCAGAGGACGTCGCCGAGCGGGCGACCTTCCTTCGGATGAGGGAGCACCTCGAGGCGGAGCGCCCCCTCCGCGAGCTCGATGTCTCCGAGGAGGAACGCCGTCGGCTGCGGGGCTATGCGCTGCTCTCCGAGAAGCCGATGCTCCTCGTCGTGAACATGGCCGAGGATCGGGTACGGGAGTCCGAATCCTTCGTCGCGTCGTCCGGACTCTCGGGCTTCGCGGCCCGTCCCGGCCTCGCCCTGTGCCCGGTGGCCGCCCCCATCGAAGCCGAGATCGCCCACCTCCCTCCCGAGGACGCCCGGGCGTTCCTTGCGGACCTGGGTCTCGCGGAGCCCGGCCTCGACCGGGTGATCCGCACGTCGTACGCCCTGCTGGGACTCCTCTCGTTCCTGACGGCCGGCGAGGACGAGTGCCGGGCCTGGACGATCCGCAAGGGCACGAAGGCGCAGCAGGCCGCAGGGACGATCCACTCGGACATCGAGCGCGGCTTCATCCGGGCCGAGGTCGTGGCCTTCGACGACCTCGTGGCGGCGGGGTCGCTGGCCGCTTGCCGGGAGCGCGGGACGCTCCGCCTGGAGGGGAAGGACTACGTGGTCCGCGACGGCGACGTGATCAACTTCCGCTTCAACGTCTGACCGTGCCGACCTGCCCCGCCTGCGGTCGCCCCGCGGCCGTGGCCCTCCCCCGATGCGTCTACTGCGGCGCGGGCCTGCCGCGGAGCCCCGGACCGGCCGCCGAGGCGCCCGCGGCGCCTCCCTCGGATCGGTGGCTCGTGATCCTGGATCTCACGAGCGCCGACCCCGAAGCGGCGGCGCGAGCCCTGGGGCTCCCGGCCTTCGAGACGCTCCAGCGGATCCGCCGGGGCGGCGAGCAGCTCCACCGCGTCGCGCCCCGACCGGAGGCCGAGGGCGAGGCGGCGCGCCTCACCGCAGCGGGGCTCCGGGTCTCCACCCTGCCCGAGGCCGAGGCGCGGGAGGCCGCCCGGCCGGTGACGGTCCACGGCGGCCGGCTCGGGTCGGACGCGCTCCATGTCCGGACGTCCGAGGGCGAGGAGCGCCTCGAGGCCGCCGAGGTCCTCCTCGTCGTACGCGGCCCAGTGGTCCTGGAACGGCAGGTGGACCGGCCGAAGCGCCGGACCCTCATCCTCCAGATCCCACGGAACTGGGACGACCACGTGCGCGACGTCGGCGAGCGGATCCACCTCCACCGGCGCTCGGCCGTGCGCCCCTGCGAGATCGACCCGGCGGCGTTCGAGTTCGGCGACGCGCCCCCGGTCGGCGGTTCCCTGGTCCAGATCATGGCTTGGATCGCGGCCCTGGCACCGGCCGCGCCCGCGGACGAGGGGTTCCGGCTCCTCGCCCCGGTGCTCTCTCCCGCCGAGAGCGCCACGGGCGGGGTCGTCGTCGCCACCCGGGCCCTCTCCTCGCGACGCAAGCCCCCGCCCGCCGGCCTGGTCCTCGACAACCTCGCGCAGTTCCGCTTCTATTCGGGGTGGCGCGCCTCCCTCGAGCGCCGGCGCGCGGGCACCGCCGGCTAACCGGCCCGCGGGCCCCTGTGCTACCGTCTCATCCGGGCGCGCGACGCGCCGGCCACATGAAGCTCATCGTCCTGATCCCGAGCCTCAACGAGGAAGCGTCGCTCCCGGAGACGCTCCGGGCGATTCCCCGCGCGATCCCGGGAGTCGACGCCGTGGAGGTCCTCGTCGTCGACGACGGGTCCACCGACCGGACGGCGGAGGTCGCCCGGGCCCACGGCGCCGAACACATCGTCCGCTTCACGCGCACCAAGGGGCTCGCCCACGGATTCATGGCCGGCGTCGATGCTTGCCTGCGCCTCGGGGCCGACGTCATCGTGAACACAGACGCCGACGGCCAGTATCCGGGCCACGAGATCCCACGGCTCCTCTCCCCCATCCTCGCGGGCCGGGCCGACATGGTCGTGGGGGACCGCGGGGTGGGCGAGGTGGCTCACTTCTCGTGGACCAAGAGACGGCTCCAGATCCTCGGTTCGTGGGTCGTCCGCAGAGTCTCCGGAACGAGCGTCCCGGACACGACGAGCGGGTTCCGCGCCATGACGCGAGAAGCGGCGCTCCGGATCAACATCGTGAGCGAGTTCAGCTACACCCTCGAGTCCCTCATCCAGGCGGGGAAGAAGCGCCTCGCGGTGGCCCACATGCCCATCGAGGCGCGCCCCACGCGACCGTCGCGCCTCTTCGGCTCCACCTGGGAGTACGTCAAGCGCAGCGGGGCTACGATCCTCAGGATCTACGCCATGTACGAGCCCTTCAAGGTCTTCGTCCTGCTGGGATCGGCGCTCCTCGCGGGCGGTGTCGTCCTCGGCCTGCGCTACGCTTACTTCTGGTGGCTCGGCGAGATCCGCGGCCACCTGCAGTCCGCCATCCTCTCGGTGCTCCTCCTGATCCTGGGCTTCCAGACGCTCCAATGGGGGATCATGGCGGACCTCATCGCCAGCAACCGCAAGCTCCTCGAGGACCTGCTCTACCGCGTGCGCAAGCGAGAGCTGGAGGACCGTGGCTGAGCCCCGTGAGGTCTCCGTGGTCATCCCCGCCTTCAACGAAGAGGAGGGCATCGCCGCGGTGGTCGCGAAGGTGCGGGAGCGCCACCCGTGGCGCGAGGTGATCGTCGTGGACGACGGGTCCGCCGACGCCACCGCGGAGCGTGCCGCGGCCGCGGGGGCGCTCGTGGTGCGCCATCCCTACAACAAGGGCAACGGCGCCGCGGTCAAGACCGGGATCCGCGCGGCGCAGGGCGACGTGGTGCTGCTCATGGATGCCGACGGGCAACACGACCCCGACGAGGCCGCCGCGCTCTTTGGCCCCATCGGCGTCCACGACATGGTCATCGGCGCCCGCGCCTCGCGCGATCAGTCGTGGGTCCGCGCCCTCGGCAACGCGGTCTTCAGGGCCGTGGCCTCGTGGCTGACGGGGAGGCCGATCCCCGACCTGACGTCGGGCTACCGGGCGGCCAGGCGCGAGCGCCTCCTCGAGATCCTGCACCTGCTTCCCAACGGGTTCTCGTATCCCACCACGTCGTGTCTCGCGTTCCTGAAGGCCGGCCACAACGTGGCCTTCGCCCCGATCCGGGCCCATCGCCGGGTGGGTCGCAGCAAGATCCGGGTCCTGCGAGACGGCGTCCGCTTCCTCCTGATCATCTTCAAGATCGTCACCCTCTACAGCCCCCTCAAGGTCTTCTTCCCCATCGCGGCGTCGAGCCTCGTCCTCGGCCTGGCGTACGGGGCGTGGAACGTCTTCACGCCGGGCGAGGGCCACGGCCGGATCCCCATGGGCGCGGCGATGCTCATCCAGCTCGCCGTCGTGGTCTTCCTCTTCGGGCTCATCTCCGAGCAGATCGCGTCGGGGCAGGAACGGAAGTGACCCTCGTCCGGCGCCGGGGGGACGCCCTCGTCCTGGGGCTCCTGGCGCTCTTGCCCGTCCTGGCCCACGCCCCGGCCTGGTGGGAGTCGCGGCTGCTCGGGCCTGGCGACGGCGCGGCCCTCCACTACCCGCTCAGGGTCCTGGTCTGGGAGTCGTACCGGCGCGGGGAGCTGCCCTCGTGGAACCCCACGATCTTCTGCGGCACGCCCCTCCTCGCTGCGTACCGTCCCGCGGCCTTCTTCCCCACGGTGGCCGTCGCGACGCTGCTGCCGCCATTCGCGGCATTCCAGGCCCTCGTGCTCGCCTCGCTGTCGCTCTCCGGGATCCTGGTCTTCCTCTACCTCCGCCGGCTGGGGGCGGGGATCGTCGGCGCCTACGTGTCGGGCCTCGCGTTCCCCCTCGGGCCGTACCTCGTCGGGCACCTCGGCGACACGGCGACCCTCGGGGCCGCCCCACTCCTGCCCCTGGCCCTGCTCGCGGCCGAAGCGTACGTGAGGCGCGGCTCCGCCGGACGGGCTGCGGGGCTCGCCGCCGTCGTGGCGCTCCTCCTGCTCTCGGGCTCGCCGGAGGTCGTGCGGGCTGGAGGGGCGCTGCTGGCGGGGCGGCTCCTCGTCGGGCACCTCTTCCCGCCGCGCGGCCGACGGCTCCGCTGGCCCGAGACCGTCGTCCTGCTGGTGGCGGGAGCGCTCCTGGCCGCGCCGCAGGTCCTCCCCACGTTCCTGGCCGCGCGGGAGGCCGGGCGCCAGATCACCGGTCTGGCCCCGGCGGGCCAGGAACCGCTGCCGGGGGTCACCGGGCTCATCCTGCGCTACGTCTCCCACACGCCGGCGCCGTCCCTCGCCCTGGCGGCGCTGCCCCTCGCGCTCACCGAGACCCCCGTCCGCGTCCTCGGCGTCGCCCTCGCCTTGTGCCTCGGACTGCAATGGGGCCGGGGACCGCTCGCGGCACCGGGGGCCGCCGCCCTCGTCTTCGACCTCGGCCTGGCGGTCCTCGCGGGTCTGTCGCTCTCGGCACAATGGGAGGTGCGGCGCGAGGCACTCGGGCGCCGCCTGCGCGCCTACTTCCTCTTCTCGTGTCTGGCGTCCGCTGCGGCCCTGTCGGTCTCGGCCGCGCTCCTCGAGCCGCTGCCACAGACCCTCGCGGGGGCCGTGGGTGTCCTCGCCTTGTCGCTCATCCTGTACTTCTCCCTCGCGGCCTCACCGGATCCGGTGAAGGCCGGTGTGTGGCTCCTCCCCCTCACGGTCTCGTTCCTGCTGCAGCCCCACGGGCGCCAGATCTGGTCCGCGGCTCCGACCCGCGACGAGATCGCCCGGGGCACGCCCAATCGCGAGGCGGTGGACCGGGTGATGGGCGCGCGTCGAGGCGAACGCACCCTGACCCTCGCCCGCGAATGGCCGCGCGAGGAGGCCAACGACCTGGCCTACGCCAACCTGGGCGCGCTCGTCGGGCGACGCACCGCCAACGGGTACGACCCCATGGTGCCCCTGCGCCATCGCATGGCGTTCGACGGAATGAGCGTGGGCGGCACGCTGCCGGGGGCTTTCTTCCGCACCGCGGCCACGCGTCTCGAGGCCCTGGGCATCCAGTGGGTTCAGGTCCCCGCGACAGGTCTCACGACGCAGCCCGATTCTCAGGGCTACGGCGACACCCTGGACCTGCCCGTGGAGGCGGGACACCCGCGGTTCTTCTCGGTGCCGGTCGCGGCGGCCACGGAGCTCCGCGTGGCCTCGCTCATGTCCGACGCCGTCGGCCTCGTCCAGGACCAGCCCGTGGCCCGGCTGCAGCTGCGCCTGGCCTCGGGCCGCGAGCTCGAGCTCTTCGTCCGCGCCGGAGTCCACACCGGGGAGTGGGCGTACGACCGGCCCGACGTCCGGGCCGTCGTCCGCCACTCACGGCCCCCGATCCTCGAAAGCTGGCCGGGCCCCGGGGGCGGCTTCGAAGGCCACCGCTACCACGGGGTCGTCCCGCTGCCGGCGCGCTACTACGTGGACGGGCTCTGGGTCGAGCGCCTGCCGGGACCGGGACGGCTCATCTTGACCCGGCTCGCGTTCCACGACGGGTCCTCGAACCGCTCGACGCCGCTGTCCCTGGCCTCGGCCTACGCCGGCGACACCGCCCACCTGCGCGAGGCCGTGGCGACGCTCGCCGTGCGCCTCTTCGACGTGCCGCGCAGCCTGGGGCGCGCGCGGGTGGTCGAGCGGCTCCGCTTCCTCCCCGACGACGAGGCGGTCCTGAAGGCCCTGCGACAGCCGTTCGACCCTTGGCGCGAGGCCCTGGCCGTCGAGACGGAAGCGGTGGGGGTGACGCTCGCGGGAGGAGCCCGGACGTCTCGGGCCGAGGTGACGCGGGCCGCCGGGGGCCGGATCGACCTCCAGGCGGAGGGCCCGGGGTTGCTCGTCGTGACCGAGGCGTGGGATCCCGGTTGGACGGCCGTGGTCGACGGGGCCGCCACGCGCCTCGTGCGCGTCAACCACCTCCTCATGGGCCTGGCGCTCGGCGAGGGGTTCCACCGGGTGGCCCTCCGCCACCGGCCGGCGGGCTTCCGCTCCGGGCTGCTCCTCGCCGGCCTCGGGGCCGCGCTCCTGGCCGCTCGGATGCGCCGGCCGAGTTGACCCTCGAAGCGAGAGCGTGCTACGGTCCCGTTTTTGGCCGGGGGCCCGCGCGGTGAGCCAGCAGACGCCCAGTCTCTCCATCTTCTTCCCGGCGTACAACGACGCGGGGACCATCGCCTCCCTGGCGCTCGTGGCCCACATGACCGCGCGGAAGATCACCGACGACTACGAGGTCATCGTCATCGACGATGGGAGTCCCGACCACACGGGTGAGCTCCTCGACGAGATGGCGCGGCACTTCCCGTGGCTGAGAGTGGTCCACCACCCGAAGAACCGCGGCTACGGCGGGGCCCTCCGCACCGGCTTCGAGACGGCCGGCAAGGATCTCGTCTTCTACACCGACGGCGACGCCCAGTACGACCCGCGGGAGCTCCTGGAGCTCTTCAAGGCCTTCGGACCCGACGTGGACTTCGTCAACGGCTACAAGATCGGGCGCTCGGACCCGCTTCACCGGATCGTCAT
The DNA here is from genome assembly GCA_016199625.1 of Acidobacteriota bacterium. GTDB lineage: Bacteria > Acidobacteriota > Vicinamibacteria > Fen-336 > Fen-336 > JACQGI01. Next base: position 23,048 of record JACQGI010000028.1, read on the forward strand.
CGGCCGCGCGTATCACTGGTTCGTCCGGATGGTGTTCGGCCTGCGGCTCCGCGACGTGGACTGCGACTTCCGCCTGATGCGGCGCGACGTCTTCAGGAAGGTGGTCCTGTCGCGGAACTCCGGCGTCATCTGCGTCGAGCTCATGAAGAAGGTCCAGGACCACGGCTTCCGCATCGCCCAGGTCCCCGTCCACCACTTCCATCGGACCTACGGCAAGAGCCAGTTCTTCAACGTCCCGCGCGTGGCCCGGACTCTCATGGACCTCACCCGGCTCTGGCTGGAGCTGGTCGTCCGGAAGGAACACCTCAACGGTCCGGGGGCGAAGGCAGCGTGACCGACTACCGCGACTTCTACCGCGGGCGGAAGGTCCTCGTGACGGGCGGCCTGGGCTTCATCGGCTCCAACCTGTGCCGGACCCTGGCCGACCTCGGCGCCCAGGTCCTGGCCGTGGACAGCCTGCTGCCCGACTACGGCGGCAACCTGTTCAACCTCGCGGGCTACGAGGACAGGGTCCGGATCAACGTCGCCGACGTGCGGGGCCACGGCATGCAGTACCTCGTCCGTGGGCAGGAGGTGCTGTTCAACCTGGCGGGACAGGTCTCCCACGTGGACTCGATGACGGACCCCTTCACGGATCTGGAGATCAACTGCACGAGCCAGCTCTGGATCCTCGAGGCGGTCCGGAAGCAGAACCCCGACCTCAAGGTCGTGTACGCCGGCACCCGACAGATCTACGGGAAGCCGCGCTACCTGCCCGTGGACGAGAACCACCTGCTGACCCCCACCGACGTCAACGGGATCAACAAGATCTCCGGCGAGTTCTACCACCTCGTGTACCACTCCGTGTACGGCCTCCGGGCCAGCTCGCTCCGCCTCACGAACACCTATGGCCCGCGCCAGCTCATCCGCCACGACCGCCAGGGCTTCATCGGCTGGTTCGTCCGCAAGGCGGTCCTCGGCGAGGAGATCCAGATCTTCGGCGACGGGCAGCAGAAGCGCGACTTCGACTACGTGGACGACGTCGTGGACGCGTTCCTCCGGGCCGGGGCCACCGACTCCTCGGACGGTCAGGTCTTCAACCTGGGTGGCGACGAGCCGACCAGCCTCCTGGACCTCGTGAAGATGCTGGTCGAGATCGCCGGGCGCGGCTCCTTCACCCTCGTCCCGTTCCCGCCCGAGCGCAAGCGCATCGACATCGGGGACTTCTACGCCGACGCGAGCCGGATCCGGCAGACCCTGGGCTGGCAGCCCCGGGTGCGCTTGCGCGAGGGCCTCGAGCGGACGATCGCCTACTACCGCGAGCACAAGGAGCGCTACCTGTGACGGTCCCCTTCGGCGACTTCAAGGCGCACGTGGCGGCGCTCCGCGGCGAGATCGACGCGGCGGTCTCCCGCGTCCTCGATTCCGGCTGGTTCATCCTCGGCCCCGAGGGCGAGGCCTTCGAGGACGAGCTGGCGGCCGCCCTCGAGGCCAGGGACGCCGTGGCCGTGGCCAACGGAACCGAGGCGATCCAGCTCGCCCTCGAGGCCCTGGGCGTGGGACCCGGGGACGAGGTGATCACCTCGCCGCTGACGGCGGCCTTCACGGCCCTCGCGGTCCAGCGGGCCGGGGCGCGGCCCGTCTTCGCCGACCTCGATCCCGCCACGCTCAACGTCTCCCCCGAGGCCGTGGCCCGCGCCATGACGCCACGCACGAAGGCGCTGCTCCCCGTACACCTGTACGGCCACCCGGTCGACCTCGACCCGCTCCTCGAGCTCGCACGCACCCGCGGAATCCCCCTCGTGGAAGACGCGTGCCAGGCCCACGGAGCGCGGTACAAGGGGAAGACCGTCGGCGCGATCTCGGGGATCGGCGCACTCTCCTTCTACCCGACGAAGAACCTCGGGGCCTTCGGCGACGGGGGCGCCGTCCTGGTGAACGACCCCGACGTCGCGGGCCGCCTGCGGCAGCTGCGGAACGGCGGGCAGACCGACCGCTACCATCACGTGACGGCCGGCATCAACAGCCGCCTCGACGAGCTTCAGGCCGCGGTGCTCCGCGTGAAGCTCCGCCACCTGGCCGCGTGGAACGAGCGCCGGCGGGCGGTTGCGGCGATCTATCTCCGCGAGATCGAGGGGGCGGCGGTCCGCCTTCCGGAAGAGCAGCCCTACGCCCGCACGGTGTACCACCTCTTCGTGATTCGCCACCCGCGCCGCGACTCCCTGGCGACCGCCCTCGAGGAGCGGGGCATCGGGACGCTCATCCACTACCCGATCCCGCTGCACCTCCAGCCCGCCTTCGCGGCCCTGGGGGGCAAGGCGGGAGATTTCCCCGTGGCCGAGAAGGCGGCCGGCGAGATCCTCTCTCTGCCGCTCTACCCCGAGCTGACCGACGCGCAGGCCCGCGAGGTCGCCGCCTCCGTGCGGGAGCTGGCCGGCCGGGCCTAGGCTCCCCCACGTGGAGCCCCTCGTCCCGGCCGTTCCGGCGGCGCTCGCAGGGCTCGCTCTCTTCCTCCTCCCTGGCCTGACGGCCCTCGCGCTCCTCGGGCGCGAGGAGCGCCTCGCGCTGGCCTTCGACGAGGCGCTGTACCTGGCCGTGGCGACCAGCGTCGCCGTCGCGGCATGGATCGCCCTCGCCCTCGCGGAGCTGGGGGTCTTCTCCCTCGCCCGCGCGGGGGCGCTCCTCGCGGCGGCGTGCGCTGCAGCCGCCTTCGCGGGCCGGCGGCGGCTCGCCTGGCCGCTGCCGCCACCCGGGCCGTGGACTGCGGCGGTCCCCGCCGCCATCGTCCTCCTCCTCGCCTTCGCCTTGCAGGCGCGTCCCACGGAGTACCTCTTGGGCGGCCGTGACCCCGGCACGTACGTGGCCACCATGGCCGTCGTCGGGCGCACGGGCGGAATCGCCCAAACGGACCCGCTGGTCCGCTCGATCCCTTCCGAGGACATGGAGCTGTTCTACCGCCACCCGGACAACGTGGATTTCTCGTGGGGCCGCTTCATGGGCTTCCCCCTCGAGCGTCCACAAACCGGGCGCGTCTTCCCCGAGTTCTTCCATCTCTTCCCCGCCTTCGGCGCCTACCTCTTCCAGGCGATGGGGGTGAAGGGCGCCCTCGCCACGCCGCCCGTCTTCGGCATCCTCGGAACCCTCGGTGTCTTCTTCGCCCTGCGGCGGCTCTTCGGCCCGGCTCCGGCGCTCCTCGGGACGCTGCTCCTCGCGGTGAACGTCGTCCAGGTCTGGTTCGCCCGGTACCCCGTGTCGGAGCCCGTCTCGCAGTTCCTGATCTTCCTGGCGCTCCTGGCCCTCGCCCACTGGGAGGAGCGAGGCTCCCCGGCCTTCGGCGTGCTGGCGGGCTTCGCCCTCGGCTCGACGCTGCTCGTCCGCATCGACAGCCTCCTGATCCTCGTCCCCCTCGGGATCTACCTCCTCGTGCGACGCGCCCACCACGACCTGCCGTGGCGGCGGGCCGTCGCGCTGCTGTTGCCGTTCGGCCTCCTCGCCCTCCACGCCGCGGTCCACGCGGCGGTCTTCTCGCGGAAGTACGTCGTGAGCATCCTGACCCGCCCGTACTGGCAGCAGCCGCCTGCCGTGTGGATCGGCCTCGCCCTCGTGCTCGCAGCCGCCCTCGCCGTGGCCCATCACCGGGGTCCGCGCCTCGTCGAGCGTCTCGAAGCGCGGCGCGAGGCCCTCCAGGCCGGCGTCATCGCCCTCGTGGCCGTCGCGTGTCTCTACGCGTACTTCCTCCGGCCGCACCTCTCGGCCTGGGCGGGCGGCGACGGGAACCCGGAGGGCACCGCCCTGGCCGACGCGGGCTGGCTCCGCGACATGGGTTTCGCGAAGCTCGCCGCCCACGACGCACAGGCCCTCGTGCGCCTCGGCTGGTTCGTGAGCCCCCTGGGGCTTCTCCTGGGCGTCCTCGGCCTGCTCGTGATCCTGCGCGAGTGGCGCCCGCGGGTCCTCTTCCTCGTGCTCACGGCGCTCACGTTCTCCGCCTTCTACCTCTACAAGATCCGCGTCTGGAACGACTACTTCTTCGCCCTGCGACGGTACGTTCCGGTGGTGCTGCCATGCCTCATGGGTTTCGCCGCCGTGCTCCTCGTCCGGATGGCCCGCGGTGGGGCTTGGCGGCGCGGCCTGGCCGGGACCCTGGCCGCCGCTCTCCTCGCCCTCTCCCTCCGGGACACCGCTCCGCTCGCCCGGTACGTGGACTGGAAGGGGTCGGTCCGCTTCGTGGGTGACGTCGCGCGGCGCTTCGGCCCGGACGACGTCGTCGTCTTCGAGCAGAAGGCCAGCATCCATCTGCTCTCGCTCCCCCTCTGGGCCGTCCACGGCGTCCAGATCGCCGAGCTGGCGCGCTTCAACCCCGACGCGGACCGGCTGAAACACCTGGTCCACGCGTGGCGTGGCCGCTACAGGAACATCTACTTCGTCTACACCTACCGCACGGCGCCGTCGCTCTGCGGGCTCTTCCTGCAGCGCGTGGAGGACTACGCCTTCGGCACGCAGGAGTGGGAACGGACCCTCGACCGGCCGCCGCACCGCCCCGAGGCTCGCGCGCTCCGCTTCACCCTGTCCCGGGTCGTGCCGCCCGAGGATCTCCAGGTCCCGCCGCTCTCCGAGGTGGACCTCGGGGGTACCGACGACTTCCAGGTCTCGGGCTTCTTCGACAAGGAGGGCGGCGGCGAGCACACCTACCGCTGGACGGGGCCGTGCGCCTCGGTCTACGTCCCCGGGGCACGCCCCGGCGCCGAGGTCCGGCTCCGCGCCTCGTCCGGGCGACGGCCGGCCGACACCCTGGGACCCGTGGCGGTCTCGCTCTCGGGGCAGGCCCTGGGCGGCTTCGTACCCGGCCCGGAATGGACCGACCACGTCCTCACGCTGCCCGACCCCTTGCCGCCTGGGCCGCCGGTGCTCCGCCTCGACGTCCCCGCGTTCCGGCCCGCGAACGTCTGGGAGGGCGATCCCGACTCCCGCGACCTGGGCGTCATGGTGGACCGCATCACGATCGGCGCCCGGCCTGGGGTACGCTGACCCGATGCGGGTCCTCATGGTGACGTCGTCCTACCCGAAGTTCCCGGGCGACGTCACCGCTCCCTTCATCGAGTCGATCGCTCGCGGCGTCGCTGCTCGGGGGCACGCCGTCGACGTGCTGCTGCCGCATCACCCGGACCTCCGCCGGGGCGAGGACGAGCCGATCCGCTTCTTCCCCTATCGGTACGCCCCCTCCGACGGCCTCTGCCTGTGGGGCTACGCCCAGAGCCTCGAAGCCGACGTCCGCGTGCGGCGGGAAGTCTACCTCCTCGCGCCCTTCGTGGCCCTGTCGCTCCGGAACCGCCTCGGGCGGCTCCTCGAAGCGACGCGCTACGACGTGGTCCACGTCCACTGGGTCGTGCCGAGCGGCGTCCTCGTGGCCGGCGTGCTCCGGGCCCGCAGCATCCCGTGGGTCCTGAGCCTTCATGGAAGCGACGTGTTCGTGGCCGAGCGTTCGCGGCTCCTCCGCCCGCCGGCCGGGGACGCGCTCCGCGAGGCGGGCGCCGTGACCGCGTGCAGCGCGGACCTGCACGCGCGGGCCGTCGCCCTCGGAGCCGGCGCGGAACGCGTGCGCACCGTGCCCTACGGCGTCGACGTCGAGGCCTTCTCCCCCGAGGCCCGCACCGGGGGGGTGCGGGGCCGGCTCGGCGTCCCCCGCGAAGCCTTCTTCGTCCTGGCCGTGGGGCGGCTCGTGGAGAAGAAGGGCTTCCGATACCTCGTCGAGGCGGCCGCGCGCACCGGGGGCGTGCGCGTCGTGATCGCCGGCGAGGGAGACCTCCGGGGCGCGCTCGAGGAGGAGGCGCGACGCCTCGCGGCACCGGTGGGCTTCGCGGGGGCTCTCGACCGCGCGACGGTGGCCGCTGCCCTGGCCGAGGCCGACGCGGTGGTGGTGCCGTCGGTGGTGGACGCGGCCGGGAACGTGGACGGGCTGCCCAACACGCTCCTCGAGGCGCTCGCCGCCGGCCGCGCCGTGGTCGCGACGCGGGTCGCCGGCATCCCGGACGTGGTCCGGGACGACGACAACGGCCTCCTCGTCCCGGAGAAGGATCCCCACGCGCTTGCCGAGGCCCTGCGGCGTCTCGTACGGGAGCCCGAGACACGCGAGCGGCTGGCCCGGGAGGCCCGTCGCACGGCCGTCGAGCGCCTGAGCTGGGACGCCGCGTGCCGCGCCTTCGAGGAATGCTATGCCCAGGCGACGGCGCTGGACGCCCGTTAGGGGCACCGGCAACCGGATCTACGATCCCCTCGAGCGGCTCCTCGTCGGAGCCCTGGACCTCCCCGGGCGCGCTGCCGCGGGGGCGCTGCGCCTCCTGGGCCCGGCTCGCGGTGCGGGGGCCCTCGACCGCGACGCCGTGCGCGAGGTCCTCGTCCTGCGCCTCGACCGCATCGGCGACGTCCTCATGTCGCTGCCGGCCCTCGCGGACCTCCGCGCGGCGCTCCCCCGGGCGCGCATCCGCCTGGCCGTGGGGCGATGGAGCGAGGCCGTCGCGCGGAGCGCCCCGGTGGACGAGCTCCTGGTCTGGAGCGCGCCTTGGGTGGGACGCGCTGCGGAAGGAGCCGAGGGCTTCCGGGCGCTCGCGGAGAAGGCACGCGGACTGCGCGGCGTCGGGCTCGATCTCGCCCTCGACCTCCAGGGGGACGTGCGCGCCTCGATCCTCGCGTGGCTCTCGGGGGCTCGAGCCCGGGTCGGCTACGCCAACACCGGCGGCGGCTACCTCTTGACCCACGTCGTCCCCCTCGACGAGACCGTGTCCTGGGTGGAGCAGAACCGGCGCGCCGTGGCCGCGGCGGTGGGGCCGGTGGGGGGGGCGCCGCGGTTGGACCCCTTGGGCGCCGCGGATCGGGACTTCGCGCGCCGGCTCCTCGAGAACCTCCACCTCGACGAGCGCCGGCCCCTCGTCGCGATCCACCCGAGCGGCGGCCGGCTGGTCAAGCAGTGGGAGGTCGCGCGCTGGCTCGAGGTGGGCGCGCGACTCGAGCGTGAGTTCGGAGCGACGATCCTCGTCACCGGCTCCGAGGCCGACCGCCCGCTCGCCGAAGCGCTGCGCCGCGGCCTTCACCGTCGCACCGTCGACCTCGCCGGCCGCCTCTCGGTCCGGGAGACCCTCGCCCTCGTCGAACGCCTCGACCTCTTCCTCTCACCGGACACCGGACCGATGCACATGGCCTGCGCCGTGGGGACTCCCTCGGTGGCGGTCTTCGGTCCCTCGGACCCGGCCCGCTACTTCTCCGGGGGCGACGGGCGGAGCGGGTCGCGCCACGTCGTGGTGCGCGCCGAGCTGTGGTGCGCTCCCTGCAACCTGATCCGCAGGCCGCCCGCCGAGTGCGCGGGGCCGGAGCCCCCCGAGTGCCTGCGCCTCGTCACCGTCGAGGAGGTCCACCGCGAAGCCGTCCGCCTCCTGCGCGAGGCCGGCGGCTACGCCCCCCTGAGCTGAGGCTCGGCGCGCCCTCGATCCGTTCGGGTAGGCACTCAGCGCCGGACGAGCCGGCGGTAGGCCTCGAGGTGCCGGATGGCGGCGGCCTTGCGCCCCGCGCGTTCCAGGAGTCGGGCCAGGTTGAAGTGGGCGTCGGCGCTCGAGGCGTCGGCGGCGAGGGCCCGCTCGTACGCGGCGGCGGCGGCGGAGGTGCGTCCGAGGTCCTCGAGGGCGACCCCGAGGTTGAAGGCCGCCGTGGCGTCCTTCGGACGCAGGGTGAGCGCGGCCCTGTAGTGGGTCGCCGCCGCCTCAGCGTGGCCGGCCTCGTGAAGGAGGCGGCCCAGGTTCACGTGGGCGTCCACGTGGTCGGGATCCAGCTCGAGGGCGCGGCGGTAGGCGTCGCGGGCCTGGTCCGGTTCGTGGGGCTCGAGGTCGAAGGCGACCTGGAACCACTCCTCGGCCGTGAGGTCGTCCTCGGCGTCGCGCGCCGCCGCGGCCGCGCGCCGGACCAGGGGCGCCACCTTGTCGGCCAGCTCGGCCACGTCGAAGTCCAGGACCCCCTGGCCCGATTCGGGCTCCCACGCCGCGGAGCCGTCGCGCACGACGACGTCCTCGCCGACCGCCGTGATGCGGACGCCGGTCAAGGGCCGACCCGAAGGGAGCTGGGCGCGGAGGCGCGCCAGGGCGCGTCGCACCCGACGGGCCGGGACGTGGGCCGAGATCTCCTTGGCGGTGCGCAGGAGCACGAGGTCCTGGAGGGAGAAGCGGTGCTCGCCGCGGGGACCCCGTGTGGGCTCGAGGAAGCCGGCGCGCACGTAGGCGCGCACCAGCGCGGTCGTCAGGCCGAGGAGCTTCGCTGCGTCGCGGACCGTGAGACCGCCCGAGAACGGCCCCTTGGCCAAGGGCCGCTAGCCCTTCTTGCCTCCCGCCACGGCCCGCTGCGGGCCGCGGCCCGCCTTCGACTCGACGCGTTTCGCCGGCCGGCGCTCCTCCTCGGCCGGGGCGTCTCCGCGTGCGGCTGCGGCTTTTCCGGCGAGGCTGGCCTTGAGCGCCTCCATGAGGTCGATGATCTGGGCCTTGGGCCGCTCGGGAGCCGCGGTGATCTCCTGCCCTTCGACCTTCCGCTGTATGGCGTCGAGCATGCGCTTCTTGACCTCGTCCTCGTACGCCCCGGGCCGGAACGCCTCGGACGCGATCTGCTCGACGAGCTGGATCGCGAGCTTCAGCTCGGGCTCCTTGACCTCTGCGTCGCCCACAGGGACCTCGGACATGGAGCGCACCTCGTCGGCGTAGAGGAGCTGCTGCATGACCAGGCCGGCTGGGGTCGGTCGGATGAGGACGAGGTATTGCTTCCCGCGCGCCGCCCATTTCGCCAGCGCCGAGCGCCCGGTCTGCTGCATGGCCTTGAGGAGCAGGTGATACGCCTTCTCGCCCCCCTTGTCGGGGCCGAGGTAGTAGGCGCCGTCGAAGTAGATGGGGTCCACGGCGGCGGCGGGCACGAACTCCGCGATCTCGATAGCCCGCTGCGACTCTTCGGCCATCGCCTTGAGCTCCTCTTCGGTGAAGGCCACGTACTGCTCCTTGGCGAACTCGTAGCCCTTCACCATCTGGTCCCGCGGGACGATCTCCTCGTTGCACGTGCGGCAGACGTACTGCTGCTTGAGGCGCGTCTTACACTTGCCGTGGAGCAGGTTGAAGGAGACGGCCGCCTTGGATTCCCCCGCGGCGAAGAGCTTCACGGGGATCGAGACGAGGCCGAAGGAGACGGTGCCGGAGGCGAGAGGGCGAGCAGGCATGTCCCATGATAACCGTGGCGTCAATTGTTTGATAACAGGGAACTTGCGGGCCGCAATGGCTGGTGGGGGCCCCCGACATCAGCTCAATCCCTGGGGGCGGCGGCCAAAAGGAGCCCTTCCTGTGGGACGCCCGATTGAAGTAGTCTCTCAGCCGAGCCCGGACAAGTGATGCTGCTCCTCTACGGCGCCTACGGCTATACCGGCGAGCTCGTCGCACGCCTCGCCGCAGCGCGGGGCCTCCGTCCTGTCCTCGCCGGACGGAGCGCGGCCGCCCTCGAGCCGCTCGCGCGCGAGCTCTCGCTTCCGCACCGCGCCTTTGGCCTGGACGAACCCGCCGTTCTGGACGCGGCCCTCGACGGCATCCGCGTCGTCCTCCACTGCGCCGGCCCGTTCTCCCGCACGTCCGCGCCCATGGCCGAGGCGTGCCTGCGGCGCAAGGTCCACTACCTCGACGTCACCGGCGAGATCCCGGTCTTCGAGTCGCTCGCCGCACGCGACCGCGAAGCGAAGGCGGCCGGCGTGATGCTGCTCCCGGGCGTCGGCTTCGACGTGGTTCCGTCGGACTGTCTCGCCGCGCACCTGAAGCGCCGCCTTCCCTCGGCGCGGCGGCTCGCCCTGGGCTTCGAGTCTTCGGGCCGGTTCTCCCACGGCACCGCGACGACGATCGTCGAGAACCTGCCTCACGGCGGAGCCGTCCGGCGTGACGGCCGGATCGTGCGGGTGCCCCTCGCCTGGAAGGCCCGCGTCGTCGACTTCGGCCGGGGGCCACGGACAGCCATCACGATCCCGTGGGGAGACGTCGCCACGGCCTTCCACAGCACGGGGATCCCCGACGTGGAGGTCTACCTGGCCGCCCCCCGCTCGCTGCGCTGGGGTCTCCGCATCGCCCGCCCCTTCGCCCCGCTGCTCGCCGCCGGGGCCGTGCAGTCCTTCCTGAAGGGGCGGATCAAGGCCGGGCCGCGGGGCCCCTCGGTCGAGGAGCGCGCCCGGACACGCAGCTACCTCTGGGGCGAGGTGGAAGACGACGCCGGCGGCCGGGCCGTCTCACGCCTCGAGACGCCCGAGGGCTACGCGCTCACGGCCCGCACGGCGCTCGCGATCGCCGAGACGGCTCTCAGGGGCGAAGTCACGCCCGGCTTCCAGACCCCCTCGCGCGCCTACGGTCCCGACTTCATCCTCTCGTTCGACGGGGTCTCCCGCCGCGACGATTGAGTCGGCCGGGCCTCAGCCGAGAAGGCCCAGACGACGGGCGAAGTGGATGCCCGCCAGGGCGAGCCAGGCCAGACCGATCAGGCGGAAGAGCCACAGGACGGCGGCGGTTCCGATGAGCGCCTGGATGTGGACGGGGAACGGCGGCCGCGGGATCGCCGGTGCGGCGCGATTCCCCGAAGGCCCGAGCAGGCCCAGCGGGAGGACCGACAGCGCGATCCCGAGGCGGAAGAGGTTGACGCAGTCGGCGACCGTCCATGGAGCCAGTCCCCCGCGGCTCGCCAGGACCGCGCTCGCCAGGAAGGCGGCGAGGCTCCCGAGGATCCCGACCTTCAGCAGGGCGCCGTGCCGCTCCGCCCATGCGAGGACGCGACCGGCCAGGACCGCGTGATGCTCCGTGCAGCCGCGCCAGGTGGTCGTCCCGAAGGGCTCCTGCACGTCGAACCGGGGGCCCTCCGCCGTCGCGCGCCCGCACCAGAGGCAGCGGCGCTCCGCGGCGCCCAGGGAGAAGGGCCGAGCATAGAGACGGTGCGTGACCATGACGAGCACGCCGAGGCCGAGGGACGCCCCGGTGCCCAAGGGCGCCTGGGTGAAGAGAAACAGGACGAGGGGCACCGGCAGGAAGAGGAGGATTCCGAGGAGGCGGTAAGAGGCGCGTTCGGCCATCGGGTTCGGGGCGTGCGTGAGCGGGAAGACCGCGTATTCTATCGCCTCATGGCTCGCGAGAAGGCGCGCAGGGATCGGCTCGGGTCCTATCGCGCCAAGCGTTCCGCCGATCGGACCCCCGAGCCCTTCGGCCCGATCCCCGGGGCGCCGGCCGCCGAGGTGGGGCGGCCCCGCCTGTTCGTGGTCCAGAAGCACGACGCGCGGCGCCTGCACTACGACTTCCGCCTCGAGCTGGGCGGCGTCCTGCTCTCGTGGGCCGTCCCGAAGGGACCCTCGACCGACCCGGCCGAGAAGCGGTTCGCCGCCGAGGTCGAGGACCATCCGGTCGAGTACGCGGACTTCGAAGGGATCATCCCGGAGGGCAACTACGGCGCGGGCCCCGTGATCGTGTGGGACCGGGGGGTCTGGATCCCCCTCGAGGACCCGCAGGAGGGGCTCGAGAAGGGCAAGCTCCTCTTCGAGCTGCGCGGCTACAAGATGCGCGGCGTCTGGACCCTCGTGCGGATCAAGGGGAAGGGGAAGGAGAGGTCGAAGGACTGGCTCCTCATCAAGCACGCCGGGGACGCCTGGGCCGGCCCCGAGGGAATGCGCGCGCTCGCGGCCGAGTCGATCTACTCCGGCTTGACCCTCGAGGAGATGCGCGACGGTTCTGAGCGGGCCGACGAGATCCGCCGGGAGCTCGTGCGCCTGGGCGCCCCGCGCCATCGCGTCGACGCCCCCAAGGTCGGCCTGATGCTGGCCGAGACGGCCGAGCGGCCCTTCGATCGGCCCGGCTGGATCTTCGAGCTGAAGTACGATGGCTTCCGCGTCCTCGCCGCCCGCGAGGACGGCGAGGCGCGCCTCCTCTACCGCCGCGGATCCGACTCGACGTCGGTCTTCCCCGAGGTGGCTCGCGCCCTCCGCGGGCTGCCCTTCGAGGGGATCGTCCTGGACGGCGAGGTCGTGGTCCTCGACGAGGGGGCGCGACCCAGCTTCGAGCGCCTCCAGAAGCGTGCCCTGCTCCAGCGCGGGTCGGACATCGCCCGCGCCGCGGTGGAGCTCCCGGCGACCCTGTACGTGTTCGATCTCCTGGCCTTCGAGGACTTCGACCTGCGCCCCCTGCCCCTCGTCGGCCGGAAGGAGGTCCTGCGGAGGATCCTGCCGCGCGCCGGGCCCCTGCGCTTCGCGGACCACGTGGAGGAGGGGGGCGAGGCCCTGTACGCACAGGTCGAGCGGCTCCGCCTCGAAGGGATCATGGCGAAGAAGGCCGACGCCCCTTACCGCGCAGGACGCTCACCCCACTGGCTGAAGCTCCGGGTGGACCGGACCGGGGATTTCGTCGTGGTCGGGACGAGCCCGGCCCAGGGAACCCGGACCGCCTTCGGAGCCTTGCACGTCGGCGCCTACGAGGGGGGGCGTCTCGTCTACGCCGGCAAGGTCGGCAGCGGCTTCGGCGAAGAGGACCTCGTGCGCATCGAGGCGCTCCTGGCGTCCGACCGGCGGAAGGCGCCGCCGTGCGCGGGGCCCGTCCCGGCGGGGCGCGGACACGTGTGGGTCGAGCCGCGACACGTCTGCGAGGTCCGCTACAAGGAATGGACTCGGGAGGGGCTCCTCCGCCAGCCGGTGTTCCTGCGCCTCAGGGACGACAAGCCGCCCGAGGAGTGCGTGCGCGAGGCCGCCAGGCCCCACGTCGCGCCGAAGGCCCTCGCCGCACCCGAGCCCGACGCGGCCGCGGAGCGGAAGGTCCCCTTCACGAACCTCGACAAGGTGTTCTGGCCCGACGAGGGCTACACGAAGGGTGACCTCATCGCCTTCTACCGCGCCATCGCCCCATGGCTGCTTCCCTACCTCGAGGACCGGCCCGTGGTCCTCACGCGCTACCCCGACGGGATCGCGGGCAAGAACTTCTTCCAGAAGGACGCGCCGGGCTTCGTCCCGGGCTGGGTACGGACCGAGCGGATGTGGAGCGAGCACGCCCAGCGGGAGATCGACTACTTCGTCTGCGACGACGTCGAGACGCTCCTCTACCTCGCGAACCTCGGCACGATCCCCCTCCACATCTGGTCGAGTCGCGTCCAGACCCTGGGAAGCCCCGACTGGTGCATACTGGACCTCGACCCGAAGGGCGCCCCGTTCGCCCACGTCGTCGAGCTCGCCCGGGCGGTCCACGATCTCTGCGAAGAGATGGGTCTCCCTTCCTTCCCCAAGACCAGCGGCTCCACGGGCCTCCACGTCCTCGTCCCCCTGGGCCGGCAGTGTACCTACGAGCAATCGCGCTCCCTGGGCGAGGTGATGGCGCGCACCCTGGCCCAGCGCCTCCCGGAGATCGCCACGACGACGCGGGCGGTCGGCGCCCGGGGCGGGCGCGTGTACGTGGACTACCTCCAGAACGGCCACGGACGGCTCCTGGCCTCTCCCTTCAGCGCACGGCCGCGCCCGGGGGCGACGGTTTCGACGCCGCTGACCTGGAAGGAAGTGAACGGGCGGCTCGATCCCGAGCGCTTCACGATGAAGACGGTGCCGGCGCGCTTCGAGAGGCTGAAGACGGACCCCCTCCGGCCGGTCCTCGAGCTGAAGCCGGACCTTCCCCGCGCCCTGGCCCGACTGGCCGAGGGCCTCGAGGACTAACCCGCGCTTCGCAGGGACGCGTCCCCGAGGCGGTCGATCAGTCGCGCCGCGAGCGCCGGGCCTTTCCCCGCCTCCTCGTGCTTGAAGAAGACCCACGCCTCGCCCCAGGGCTGGGCCCGAACCCGGTCTGCCCAGGTGGCGATCGCGGCGTCGTCGTAGTCGGCGCGCCGCAGGCGCAGGTAACCCCAGTCCGCCGTGGGAACGAGGGCGGGGTCCGGGGCCTCGTCGGTGTCGGCGAGGCAGAGGGCGGCGCCCCGGTCCCGCAAGGCGCCGTAGACCTCGTCGTCGAACCACGTGGCGTGGCGGAACTCGAAAGCCACCTGACGCTCGTCGGGGACGAGGGCGAGGGCGTCCCGGAGGCGGCCGACGTCTTTCTTGAAGAACGGCGGGAGCTGGAAGAGCACCGGGCCGAGCTTGTCCCCCAAGACCGCGGCGTTCTCGAAGAAATAGGCGAGGCCGTCGGCGTCGTGGAGCCGCTTCTCGTGGGTGATCCGCCGCGCCGCCTTGAGGACGAAGGAGAACCCCGCCGGCGTCTCCTCCGCCCAGCGCGCGAGGGCCTTCGCCGCGGGCATCCTGTAGAAGGTGTTGTTGATCTCGACGGTCGGGAGGCGCCCCGCGTAGAACCGGAGCATGTCGGCTGGCTTCAGGTCCGCTGGGTAGAACCTCCCCTTCCAGGGCGCGTAGCTGTAGCCGCTGGTCCCGACCCGCACGCGCACAGTGAGGCATTGTAGCGTCGGTGGGCTAGAATCTGGCGCTTGCGCGGAGCACGGAGACGACCCACGTGAGCGCATCGCCCGCCGGGAGCCGGGCCGGGATCGCCGCCGCCGTGGCGCTGGCTCTCCTCCAGGCGACGCTCCTCGTCCGCACGGCCGCGGACAAGTCCGACACCGCCGACGAGCCCTACTACCTGACCACCGCCGCGCATCAGTGGCGCAGCGGGGACTTCGGGGCCTGCGACGCGCCGGCGCTGCCCAAATGGGGCTTCGGAGCCGCGCTCCGCGTCTCGGACCCGCGGATCTTCGACGCCGACGCCCGGATCGGGCGGCATCCCCTGTGGTCCCGGCCCATGGCGATCGGCCGGAGGAACCTCCTCGCCGCACGCCTGGCCACGATCGCCGTCACCCTCTGCGCGGGCCTGCTCCTGTGGGCGTGCGCCGGCCGCTTCGGTGCCACGGCGGCCCTCGTGGCCCACGCGCTCTGGTCCCTCTCCCCGACGGTCCTGGCCCAGGGTTCCCTCGCCACCCTCGACGCCTGGGTCACGTCGTTCGCCGTCCTCGGGCTCTGGACGGCCGTGCGTCTCGTCGAGCGACCCACGGCCGGACGCGCGGCCGCGCTGGGCGCCGCCCTCGCCCTCGCCGCGGCCTGCAAGGTGACGGCTCTCGGGCTCCTGCCCGCGGCCGCCGTCGTGAGCGGAGCCGCGGTCGTCCGGGCCGCCCGAGCCTCGGGACGCCCGATCGGCGGCGCCCTGGCCCGAACCGCCGGAGTCGGCGCGGCGGCGTTCCTCCTCGCGCTGAGCGCCGTCTACCTCTTCGGGTGGGGCGACGTGGACACGGGGCGCCTGTGCGGCAAGGTCGCGGGCGCCACGGGCCGGCGCTTCGGACCGCTCCCCTTCGCGCCGTGGATCGAGGGGCTGATGCTCCAGGTGCAGCACGGGAGCAAGGGCCACCTGAGCTACCTCTTCGGCCACGCGACCAGCGAGGGCTGGTGGTGGTTCTACCTGGCCTGCCTCGCGCTCAAGACCACCGTCGGCGCGCAGGCGCTGGCGCTCGTCGCCGTCGCCGTCCGGCTCAAGGCGCGCGAGCGCCCGTTCTGGGTGGACGCGGCGGTCCTCGCGTTCCCGGCGCTGCTGCTCGTCGTCCTGAGCCTCGGCAAGGCCCAGAACGGCGTGCGCTACCTGCTTCCGGCCTTCCCCTTCGCGATGCTGTGGGCGGGCTGGGCCCTCGCCCGCGCCCACGAACGGCTCGGTCGCGCGGGTGCGGTGGCCGTGAGCGCCGCCCTCCTCGCAGGGAGCGTCGAATCCCTCACCGTCCACCCGCACCACCTCATGTTCTTCAACGTGTGGGCCGGCGGTCCCGAGGGGGGACCGCGCTACCTCGTCCACGGCGACGACTGGGGGCAGGACCAGAGACGGCTCGCGGCCTGGCAGGCCGAACACCGGCCGTGGCGGCTCTACTACACGTACTACAGCGGCGACCCGCACTACTGGGGGGTGTCGTTCGAGCCCGTCGCCTGCGAGCCGCGCCCGGGGTTCTACGCCCTCCACGCCGTCGAGGTCCACCGCCCCAAGAGGCTCCCGGCGGGCTGCCTCGACTGGCTCACCGTCGAGCCGCCCGACCAGCGGATCGGCTATTCCCTCTACCTCTACCAGGTGAACAAGGACCGGATCGAGCGCCTCGGCCGCGAGCGGGGGACGCAGGACCCGTTCTGGCGCAGCGGCCGGGAGCCGGGGAGCGCGGCGCCGGGAGGCGGTGCGTCGTGAAGACCCTCGTCGTCTGGGGGCGCGGCTCGGCGACGCTGGCCCGGCAGAAGGCCCGCGAAGGGGCCCGCTTCGTCCTCTGGGACGCGAACGGCGAGGCCACGCTTCGGGAGGCCGGCGTCGAGCACAGTCGAGCCGACCCCACGCCCGACGAGGCCGACCGCGCTGACGAGGCCGCCATCGCCTGGACCAAGGCCTGGGGGAAGCGGCCCGTCCTCGACGGCCGGAGCGTTCGGAATCTCCTCGAGTGGAAGGGCGTCTCGCTCTGGTGGCTCGCCGAGCTCTACCTGCATCACTCGACGCGCGGCCCGGGTCACGTGCGCGCCATCGAGGCTTTCCATCGGATCCTCGATGTCGAGCGTCCCGCAGAGGTGGAGCCCGTGGGCCTCGAACCCGAGGACGGTCTGCTCCTCGGGCGCGCGTGCACGGCGCGCGGCGTCCTCTTCCACGGCCCGCGCGCGCTGCCGGCGTGGCCGTACCGCTGGCGCACGGCGGCGACGTCCTTCGAGAGCCGCTGGAACAACGTCAAGACCTTCGTCGCGGCCGTGAAGGCGACCCTCGCAGGACGTCCCGAGCCGCCCGACTCCGACGGCCGCAAGGTCGTGCTCTTCCTTTCCCATGCGGCCTTCTGGCGGGAACGGCGCGACGCCGGGACCGACGGACCCGAGACCTACGAGCACTACTTCGATCGTCTGATCCCGAGCGTCGCGAGCCACGGGACGCTCCGACCCTACGTCGTGGCCGTGGGGCCGCGGGCAGCCTTCAGAAGGCGCGGGCTTCTCGCCCGCCTCGGCGACTGGCTCCGCCTCCGCTTCGAGGCCGGCCCCTACGTCCACGTGAACGGGTTCACGTCCTGGCGCGTCTTCCGCGAGACGCTCCGGGCTACCCGGGAGATCCGCGAGGCCTGGCGGCGGCTGCGCCGGAGCCCCGGGGTCCAGGAGGCGTTCTCCCACAGGGGCGTGGGCTTCGCCGACCTCTCGGGCCCCGACCTCGCCGGAACCCTGCTCCTGCAGCTCCCCTGGGCGGTGCGGTCCTACGAGGAGATGGCCGAGGTCCTCTCCGCGGCGCGGCCGGCCGTGGCGTGCCTCTACGCCGAATCCAGCGGCTGGGGGCGCGCGGCCGTGGCCGCGTGCCGCGCGGCCGGCGTCCCGACCGTGGCCCTCCAGCACGGCATCCTGTATCCCAAGTACTATTCATACCGTCACGAGACCGACGAGGCGGAGAGCCCGCGGCCCGACCGGACGGCGCTCTTCGGCGAGGCAGCGCGCCGGATCCTCGTCGAGCTGGGGTCCTACCCGCCCGAGAGCCTCGTCCTCACCGGCAGCCCGAAGTTCGACGCCCTGCTCCGGGCGGCCGGGCGGTGGGACCGCGCGGCCGTGCGGCAGCGGCTCGGGGTCGGCGAGGGCGAGTCGCTCCTGGTCGTTGCCAGCCGGTACCGGGGGATCCGCGAGACCCACCAGTCCATCGGAAGCGCGTTCCCAGCCCTCGTCCGCGCCGTGGAGGCGCTGCCCGGCACCCGGTGCGTCGTGAAGCCCCACCCTGCCGAGCCGTCGGGGGCCTACGCCGCGGACATCCGCGCCGCCGGCGCCCGCCGCGTCTCCGTGCTGCCCTCGGGCACCGACCTCCTCGCGTTGCTCCACGCCGCCGACGGCCTGGTCACCGTCGAATCACTCTCTGCCGTGGAGGCTCTGGTCCTGGACCGCCCCGTCCTCATCCTCAACATGCCCACGAACCTGCGGGAGATCGTGGACCACGGGGCTGCCCTGGGCGTGCCGGAAGGGGAGGACCCGCGCCCGGTCCTCGAGGCGCTGCTCCGCGACCCCGCGACCCGCGAGCGCCTCGCCGCCGCTCGCGCCCGCTACCTCTCCCACGTGGCCCAGGGGGTCGACGGACGGGCCACGGAGCGCATCCTGGCCCTCCTGGAGGAAACGGCCGCCCGCGCCGGCGTGGTAGTGTCTTAGGGTCATGCGGCCGAGCAGCTTCAACGTCGGGAGCCGTCCCGTGGGCGAAGGGCAGGCCTGCTTCGTCCTCGCCGAGGTGGCCTCGGCTCACGGGGGATCGGCCGACGTGGCCCTCAGGATGCTCGAGGCGGCCTTCCAGATGGGCGCCGACGGGATCAAGTTCCAGCTCTTCCGCGCCGACGCCCTCGTCGTGCGACGCCACCCTTCGCGCAAGGAGTTCGAGCAGATCGAGCTCACCGAGAAGGAGTGGCGGAAGGTGCTGAAGGCCGCCAGGGCGTCGGGCCTCGCCGTCCTCGCGGAGTGCTTCGACCGACCGTCCCTCGATCTGGCCGCCGAGCACGACGTGGACGCCTACAAGGTCCACACCACGGACATGGAGAACCCCGAGTTCATCCGAGCCGTGGGCGCCGTCGGCAGGCCGGTGCTCTTCGCCACGGGCGGGGTGGCCGAGGAGGCCGCCAAGGACGCCCTCGATCTCGTAGGCAAGTGCCCGGTGGCGCTTCTCCACGGCTTCCAGACCTTCCCGACGCCCATCGAGGAGATCCGCTTCCGCGACCTGGCCCGATGGAAGGAGCGCTACCGCGTCCCCGTGGGATTCCTCGACCACACCGACGGCGGCAGCGCCTTCGCCCTCGTGGCGCCGGCGCTGGCGGTGGCCTACGGTGCCGACCTCGTGGAGAAACACTTCACCCTCGACCGCAGCGAGAAGGGCTACGACTACCAGTCCTCGCTCAATCCCGAGGAGTTCTACCGGATGGTGGAGCTGCTCCGCCAGGCGGAGCGCGCCCGGGGCGACGGGGCTCCCGGCGAGAGCGACGGTGCGAAGCGCTACCACCGGATGATGGCCCGGTCCATCGTCGCCGGCGGCCTCATCCCCCGCGGTGAAGTCCTCACGGCCGAGATGCTGGCCTACAAGCGCACCGACGCGCGGTTCGATGCGGGCTTCCCGCCGAGGGAGGCCCACCGGGTGATCGGCCGCCGTGCCACGCGTCCCATCCAGGCCGACGAGACCATCCGCGAGGACATGCTCGAATGACGACCCTCGCGCGGGAGCCACGGGTCGTGGCCATCGTCTCGGCCCGGATGGCCTCGAGCCGATGCCCCGGCAAGGCCCTCGCGCCCCTGGCAGGACGGCCGCTCCTCGAGGTGCTCCTCGAGCGCATCGCCTCGGTCCCCGAGCTCGACAGCGTCGCGCTGGCGACCTCGGTGAACGCCGAGAACGCGCCCCTCGTGGCCATCGCCCGCAAGATGGGCATCCCCGTGTTCCAGGGCGCCGAGGACGACGTCCTGAAACGCCACGTCGACTGCACCCACCACATGAAGGCCGACCACGTCGTGCGGGTCACCGGGGACAACCCGTTGACGGACCTCGAGACGGTGAGCCGGTTGGTGGGCCTCCATCTCGCCGGGAGAATCGACTACACCTACGTCCCGGGAGACGCGCTCCTCATGGGGATCCTTCCCGAGGTGATCTCGCGACGGGCCCTCGAGCTCTCGTGGGAGCGCGGCGACGCGCGGCATCGGTCGGAGCTGGTGACCCTCTACGTCAAGGAGCACCCCCGCGAGTTCCGGATCAGGACGGCGGAGCTCCCGCCGGGGCTCTACCGCCCCGAGTACCGCCTCACGGTGGACGAGCCCGAGGACGTCCGGCTCCTGCAGGCGCTCTTCGAGCGCCTCGCGGCCCCGGGGAAGATCGTGACGGCCCGCGAGGCCATCGCACTCCTCGATCGGGAGCCGGACCTCGCGAAGATCAACGCCCACCTGCGCCACAAGGCCGCCAACCTCCGCTCGGTGGAGCTGGACAAAGGCATCCTGGGCACATGAGAAGCGAGTTCACCATCGCGGGACGCGCGGTCGGAAAGGGCCAGCCCTGCTACGTGATCGCCGAGGCGGGGGTCAATCACAACTGCGACGTCGCGCTGGGACGGAGGCTCGTGGAGACGGCCGCGGCCTCGGGAGCCGACGCCATCAAGTTCCAGAACTACACGGCCTCGCGGATCTCGACCCGCGTGGCCCCGCGCTACTGGTTCGAGCCCGCCGACCCCCGGGGCACCCAGTGGGACACCTTCGACAAGCTCGACAAGCTCGGCGAAGCGGACTTCCGGGCGCTCCTGGACCACGCGAAGCAGGTGGGGATCACCGCCTTCTCCACGCCGTTCGACGACGGGGCGGTGGACTTCCTCGCCGGCCTGGACGTCCCGGCCTTCAAGATCGCCTCGGCGGACCTCACGTGCCATCCGCTCCTCGAACGGGCGGCGCGCGTGGGCCGGCCGATGATCCTCTCCACCGGCACCTCGACGCTCTCCGAGGTCGAGGAGGCCCTCGAGGTCTGCCGGAGAGCGGGCAACGAGCAGGTGGTGCTCCTCCACTGCACCCTCAAGTACCCATGCCCTCCCGAGGGGATCAACCTCCGGATGATGGAGCACCTCGTGCGGGCGTTCCCCGAGGTGCCTGTCGGCCTCTCGGACCATTCCCTGGGGATCAGCGTCCCACAGGCGGCCGTGGCCCTGGGCGCGTGCATGGTCGAGAAGCACTACACCGTGGACAAGACGCTCCCGGGCTCGCCGGACCACCACCTCTCGGTGGATCCGCCGGAGATGAAGGCGATGGTCGAGGGGATCCGGACGGTGGAAAAGGCCCTGGGCAAGGCCCGGAAGGGCCTCGAGCCCCTGGAGGGGGACGCGTACCGCTACGCCCGGCGCAGCGTCACCTCCGCGGTGCCGATCCCCAGGGGCACCCCGATCACGCGCGAGATGCTCACCTACAAGCGCCCGGGTACGGGCATCAGCCCCCGGTTCTTCGACCATGTGGTCGGCCGCGTCGCCCGCATCGACATTCCCGAGGACACGACGATCACGTGGGAGATGGTGTGAAAGCCCCAAGCCACAGGCGGCGAGCGGAGCGGGATTCACTCCCGCGAAGCGAGCGGGGGTTCCAGGGGGTGCGACGCAGCACCCCCTGGCTCGACGAGGACACGACGATCACGTGGGAGATGGTGTGAAGGACGGCCTCCGTGTGCTCGCGGTGGTGCCGGCGCGGGGCGGGACCGACCGCGTGCCGTACCTCAACATCAAACGCCTCGGAGACCGCCCGCTCCTCGCCCACACCCTGGACGCCGCCATGGCCGCGAAGACCCTGGACCGCATCGTGGTCTCGACCGAGGACGCGACGGTGCGCGAGGTGGCCGAAGCCGCCGGCGCCGAGGTCCTCAATCGGCCCGCGGACCTCGCCCGGGACATCCCGAGCCTCAAGCCCGTGATCGTCCACGCCGTCGGCGAGATCGAGGCACGGGGGGAAAGGGCCGACGTGATCGTGGTGCTCCAGGTCACCTCGCCCTTCCGCGAGGCCGCGGCGATCGACGAGGCGGTGGAGAGGCTCGTCTCGGGGGCCTTCGACGCCGTCATCTCGGTGACCGAGGACCGGACTCTCAGCTGGCGAGAGAAGGACGGTTTGCTGGTCCCGCTCTTCGCGAAGGAGGGGCGGCGCGACGAGCAGGTCCCGGCTTACAAGGAGAACGGCGCCGTGGTGGCCCTCCGCCGCGCAACCCTGGACGGGGCCTCGCGGTTCGGCGAGCGCGTCTCCTTCCTGGTCCTCGACAAGAGGGCGGGCTTCACGGTCCACGACCTCGAGGACTTCTGGATGGCCGAGCGCCTCCTGCGCCAGCCCCGGATCCTGTTCCGCGTCGACGGGAGCGGCCGCATGGGCCTGGGCCACGTTTACCGCTCCCTGGCCATCGCCGACGCTCTGAGGGAGACCTCGCAGGCCGACGTGGCCTTCCTGATGACCGCCGACCACACCGAGGGGATCCTCACGGTCTCCCGGAGAGGCTACCCCGTGCGCGTCGCGGGCGACGGACAGCTCGAGACGTACCTCGAGCACGTCCGGGACTTCGCCCCGGCGATCCTCATCAACGATCTTCCCCAGATCGAGGACCGCTACCTCCGCGCCCTCTCCCACCTCGGCGCCACGACGGTCAACCTCGTGGACACCCTGGACGACCTCGAGCGCACGGAGCACTACACGCAGGTGATCGTGTCGGTGATGAACGAGGACCGAGAGACGCCCGAGGGGTTCTACGGCGGCCCGGAGTACGCGATCCTGAGGAGCCACTTCCAGGGGAGGGTGAAGGACGTCCGGGACGAGCCGCGCCTCGTGCTCCTCACCTTCGGCGGCAGCGATCCCCAGGGGCTCACCGTGAAGGCGGCCGGTGCGCTCCGCGACATCGACCCCCGGATCGAGGTCGTGGCGGTGGCAGGGCTGGCCTTTCCGTACCGGACGGAGTTCGAGGCCCTCGCGTCGACGCTGCCCCGCAAGGTCCCTCTCATCAACGAGGCCGGGGGTCACATCGCCGACCTGATGCTCGAGGCCGACGTGGTGGTCTGCTCGGGCGGGATGACCGTCTACGAGATCGCCGCCCTGGGCACCCCGGGGATCGTCCTCGGTCAGAACACCCGCGAGGAGCAGCGCATGCGGGAGTTCGCCCGTTACGGGACCGTGGAGTACCTGGGCCTCGGCACCGACGTGGCCGAGGAGGCGATCGCCCCGGCCGTCACGTCGCTCCTCGCCGACGCGCCGCGGCGTCGCGAGATGAGCGCCCGCGGGCGCGCCCTCGTGGACGGGCTCGGGGCCGTGCGGGCCGCCGAGGTGGTGCTGGGCAGCGTCGAGAGGCCGAAGGAGGCCGTGGGACGCGGAGGAGAGACGCGATGAGGGCTCTGATCACCGGCGGCGCTGGCTTCGTGGGGAGTCACCTGGCCGAGGCGCTGCTCGAGAGAGGTGACGAGGTCTTCGTCCTCGACAACCTCTCCACGGGCGCCATCGACAACATCGAGCACCTGAAGTCCGACCGGCGATTCCACTACGCCATCGACAGCGTCATGAACGAGCCGGTGGCGGCCGAGCTCATCGACCGCGCCGACGTCGTCTTCCACCTCGCGGCGGCCGTCGGGGTCAGGCTCATCGTCGAGAGCCCGGTGAACACCATCGAGACCAACGTCCACGGCACCGAGATGGTCCTGAAGCTGGCCAACAAGAAGAAGAAGAAGGTCCTGGTGGCGTCCACCTCGGAGGTCTACGGCAAGAGCAACCAGGTGCCCTTCCGGGAGGACGCCGACCTCGTCCTGGGCCCGACGATGAAGGGCCGCTGGAGCTACGCCTGCAGCAAGGCCATCGACGAGTTCCTCGCCCTGGCCTACCACAAGGAGAAGCGCCTCCCGGTGGTGGTGTTCCGCCTGTTCAACACCGTGGGCCCCCGCCAGACGGGCCGCTACGGCATGGTCATCCCCAACTTCGTCAAGCAGGCGGTACTCGGCCACCCCCTCACCGTCTTCGGCGACGGCAGCCAGAGCCGCTGCTTCACCTACGTGTCCGACGTGGTGGACGTGCTCTTGAAGCTCGCCGACCATCCGAGCGCCGTAGGGCAGGTCTTCAACATCGGCAACGACCACGAGGAGGTCACGATCCTCGACCTCGCGAAACGGGTGAAGGCGCGCACCGGGAGCAAGAGCGAGGTCGTCATGGTCCCGTACGACCAGGCCTACGAGGAGGGCTTCGAGGACATGCAGCGCCGCGTCCCCGACCTGTCGAGGATCCGGGCCCTGACCGGCTACGAGCCCCGCGTGCACCTCGACGAGATCCTCGACAACGTCGCCGCCTACTTCACCTCGGACAAGGCGCGGGTGTAACGACGTCCGTCCGGGACCACCTCAGGCGGCTCGCGGGCCACTCGGCGGTCTACGGCGCGGCCGACGTCTTCTCGAACGTCGTCAACCTCCTCCTGACACCGGTCTACACCCTCTTCCTCTCCCCGGCCGACTACGGGAACCTCGGCCTCCTCGTCCTGTTCTCCACCCTCGCCAAGATCGCCTTCCGGATGGGCCTCGACGCGGGGTTCTTCCGCGTCCACTACGACCTCCCGAAGGCCGAGCGGCGGCGCTTCGCCGGGACCGTCGCGCTCTTCGCCGCGGCGACTTCGACGGCCCTGTTCGCTCTCGTGTTCCTCCTGCGGGGTCCGATCGCATCGCTCCTGCTGGGAGACGCGGAACGGGCGCCCTGGATCGTCCTCGCCGCAGCCGACGTGTACCTCGGCGCCTTCTCCTTCGTCCCCCAGAGCCTCCTGCGGATCGAGGAGCGCGCCCGGGCGTTCTCCGCCTACGCCATCGGGCGTCACGGGTTGAACTCGGCGCTCAAGGTGGCGTTCCTCGCCGGGGGCCACGGCGTCACCGGCGTACTGGCGAGCGACGCGATCGCGACGGGCCTCTTCGCCCTGGCCCTCGCCCCGGTTCTGGCCCGCGGCGCGTCCCGGGGCTTCTGCGCCGCGCCGCTCCGGGCCGCGCTGGCCTTTGCGCTTCCCAAGGTGCCCCACGGCCTGCTTCTCCAGGTCCAGAACCTCGCCGACCGCCGCATCCTCTCGGCCTTCGTCCCGCGGGCCGAGGTCGGCCTCTACCACCAGGCGTACACCCTCGGGGCGGGGGTGAAGTTCGCCCTGGCGGCCTTCGAGCCCGCATGGCAGCCCTTCGTCTACGCCCAGATCGGCAGGCCCGACTCGGGCACGACGATCGCCCGCGTGGTGACGTACGCCTGGGCGGTTTTCGTCGCACTCGCCCTCGCCGTGGCCGTGCTCGGACGCGAGCTGCTCATGGCCCTGACCGTGGGCAACCCCGCGTTCTGGCCCGCGGCACCCGTGATCCCCGTCGTGGTCCTCGCGTACCTCCTCCACGGGGGGTTCCTCCTCACGTCCATCGGCATCGCCATGGAGAAGAGGGCGCGCTACTACCCGCTCATGACGGCCGTCACCGCCACGGCCAACGTGGCAGCCAACCTGGCCCTCATCCCGTCCTACGGCATGATGGGCGCCGCGTGGGCGACGGTGCTCTCCTACGCCGTGATGGCGGGGCTGGGCTACACGCTCTCGCGCCGCGTCCACCCGATCCCCTTCGAGACGGGGCGCATGGGACGCATCGCCGGGGCCGCGGCGCTCTCGTTCGCGGCTTCGCGCCTCGCCCCGGAGGCGATCGCCCCGGCGCTGGCAGTCAAGGCCGCGGCCCTCGCGGCGTTCCCGGCCCTGGTCGTGGCCCTGGGGGCGCTGCGGCCCGAGGAGCGCGCATGGCTCCGCGCGCGCGCCGGGCGTCTCGCGCCGCGCGCCTGACGCCGCTCACGCGGGGGCAACCCGCGCGGGGGGCCCGGCGCGGACCGAGAGGCCCTACGGCAGCCTGGGACGCGTGTAGGGCTTCCCCTCGGGGGTCAGGCTCTCGAGGAACGCGAGGAGCTTTCGCCGCTCGGCAGCCGTCAAAGTCGCCGGCTTCAGTTTCTCGTCCAGGTGGGGGTTGGGGATCCCCCCCTTCACCATGAGGTCCACCGACTCCTCGAGGGTGGCGGCACGACCGTCGTGGAAGTAGGGGCCCGTGACCGCCACGCCGCGCAGGCTCGGTGTCTTGAACGCTCCCTTGGCCGTCTCCGCCTCCGCCGGCGCCGGTTGGCCCGCCCTGGCGGCCGCGTCGGCGAGGAACTTCCCGCGGCCCAGGTCGGGCGTCTCCTTTTCGAAGCCGATCCCCACGTTGTGGAAGAGCGTGTCGGAGTACAGCGGCGGCAGATGGCAGAGGGTGCAGCGCGCGGTCTCGGAGAAGACCTTGAAGCCCTGGACGGCGTCGCTCTTCGCCTGCCTGGGTTCCTTCTCCATCCGGTCGAAGGGCGTGTCGGCGGCGTGGATCGTCCGCACGAACGAGGCCAGGGCCTTCACGATGCGGTCGCCGGTGGGCGGGCCTCCCATCTCGCGCTCGAACGCCGCCCTGTAACCTCGGATCCCATCGAGCTCCTTCGCGATCGCGTCCGGATCCGCGCCCATCTGCCCCTTCCACGCTGCGACGATCTGCGCCTCGAGCCCTTTGGCTCGGCCGTCCCAGTAGAGCTCCGGGGCGTAGGCGACGCCGTAGAGCGTCGGGGTGTGGCGCGTGTTGAGGCTGCCGTCGAACTTGGGCGAGAAGGCAAGTCCGTCGGTCCAGCCCTTCTCGGGCACGTGGCACGTCTCGCAGCTCATGGCCTTCGTCTTCGAGAGGCGCTTGTCGAAGAAGAGCTGCTCGCCGAGGGTGATGCGGCCGGGCGACAGCGGGTTGTCGGGCGGTACCGGGATCTCCATGTCCCGGAGGCCGTAGGGCCCGGCCGCGCCGCCCCGCGCCTCGAGCGACTCCTGCCGTGCCGCGACCAGGGCGAGGGCCGCGACCCCGAGCGCCAGAGCCGACCGCGAGAAACGCTGCATGCGCGCCTCCTTGTGCCCCGAACTCCACGCATCCTGCCTCGCACGGCGCGGGGGCGTCAAGGCGGGAAGCGGCCCACGGAGAGGAAACGCTGGGTGTACGCGTCGATCGCCCGGTCGAGGCCCCAGGCGGCGGCCGCGAGGCTGGCCGACAGAGCCGCGAGCCGGCCGGCGACGCCCCGAGCGGCGAGCCAGGCGAGGCCGGCGGCCGAGACCACGGCCACCGCGGGAGCGACGAGCTCCACCTCCTTGGCGTCCCGGAAGACCGCCGGGGCCACCGTCCGCAGGAGAAGCAGCCCGAGACCCCCGAGGAGCACCGCACCGAGAAGCCGGCGGGCGTGGCGCGGCGCCGTCCGGAGCGCCCAGAGGCCCGGCAGGAGAAGGAGCGGATAGACGAGGTCGTAGAACAGACGCGCCCGGCGTGCTGCCGCGACGACGCCGGGGGCGCTGGCCTCGTCAACCGAGGCCGCGCCCGAGTGGGGCAGGACGTCGCGGACGAGGACGGGGAGGAAGCGTCCGTACAGGCCGCCCACCACGAGCGTCGCCGCGAGGGCGTAAGCCGCGAGGAGGCGGAGCGCGCGCCGCCGGTCGCCCCAGGCGAGCTCCCCGCCGACGAAGACCGCCACGAGGGCCGCGGCGTTGAAGAGCGAGGCGGTGTAGGCACCCTGGGCGACGACGAGGAACAGGAAGGCGGCGCCGGCGTCCCGCGCGCCGTCGAGACGCGGGAAGCGCCGGAGCAGGTGGACGAGGAGGAGCAGGTCGAGGGCCTGTCCGAGGAGTGTCGGAAAGAGGGCCAGGAAGAGACGCGACGCCGTCACCGGGAGCAGGAGGAGCAACGCCTGGGCGCCGAAGGCTTCCCGCGGACCGAGTCCCGCAGCGCGGGCGGCGGCGTGGACGAGGAGCACCGTCGCGGCCAGGGCCAGGGCCGCCAGCGCCTTCACGGCCATCACGTTTCCGAAGAGGAGGGCCAGGGGCCACGCCATGAGGTGGAACGCGGGCGAGTAGGGGAACGCCACCTTCCGACCGGCGATCTCGCGCATCCAGGTCCCTTCGCGGAGCTGGTACTCGCGCGGGTCCCAGGCGACGTACGCGTCGGAGCGGATCGCCGAGAGGAACGACGCGTGGGTGTCCACGTCGGGGTAGTAGAAGAAGGGATGCGCGAGAGCCAGGAGCGCGAGGACGCCGCCGCCCAGGGCGATGCCGAGAACCCCAGGGTCGCGGGGCACGTGGTCGGGCCAGGCGCGGGCGAGGCCGAGGAAGAGGGCGCCGACGAGGGCCGCGACAGCGAGGGCGGCGGGGCCGGCGGAGGCCGCGGCGAGGAGGCCGCCGAAGCGGTCGAGGGCGACCGCCGCCGCCGTCGTCACGGCCGTGGCGGTGCCCGAGACGAGGAGGACGGAGAGAGAGCGGCAGAGCGCACCGGCGACCAGGGGAACGCCCAGGAGCAACGCGGCGAGTCCCCAGAGGAGCGACGGTGCGGGGACGAGGCGTTCCGCGCCGGCGATCTCGACCCAGTCCAGGGCCACGCCCAGCGACTCCGTCTCCGTGGATCGGAACTGGAGGACGAGCGGGCCGCGCAGGAGGCCCACGTCCACCGTCTGGACGCGCCAGCCCCGCCGGGGCTGCGTCCAGCGCGCGGCGTCGCGGCCGCCGGCCCGGAGCGTGACCGTGACCGGCGGATCCTGGAAGCGCGCGACGCGCAGCCGTGCCGTGAGGTGGCCCGAGCCGACGGTGACGGGCAGCACGAGACGGGCCCCGTCGGCCGTCCACCGGAACAAGGTCTCGCCGGATTGCTGCAGCCCGTCGCGCTCCCACCCCCCGCGGAAGCCGCGGGCGAAGGGGCCGTCCCCGGCGCCGAGGTTCACGAAGAGCGGGGTGGGGCGCTCGAGGGCGAGGGCGAGGGCGACGAGGCCGAGCGCCCAGGCCAGGGCCCAGGAGACGGCGCGTCGGTCGACGCGGGGGAGCACGAGGGGAGACCATAGCACACGCGGCGAACGCTGCTGGCGGCGGCGCGGCCCCGGGCTGGCCATCGGTTCGGAACTCTTTGACACGTCTGGGTTTGTGATGCTAGGCTTGCGAGTTTGACTGGGGAGACGACGTGGCAGATGTCCAGGTGATCCTGCGCCGGCCCGAGCACGACGCGGAGATGCTCCGCCTCTACGAGGCGGTCTTCGGGGCGGAGGCCGCGGAGGCCAGCCGCCGCCGCACGGACTGGCAGTACGGAAGAAACCCGGCCAACGCCGCGACCGGCCCGGTCTCCTGG
The DNA here is from genome assembly GCA_016199625.1 of Acidobacteriota bacterium. GTDB lineage: Bacteria > Acidobacteriota > Vicinamibacteria > Fen-336 > Fen-336 > JACQGI01. The sequence goes on from JACQGI010000028.1 coordinate 51,689, forward strand.
ATGGCCCACGACGGCGAACGCTGCCTCGGCCAGATGAACACGATGCGGGTCGCGCTCTGGTTCGGGGGGCGTGAGATCCGGGCGTCGTGGGGCAACGACTACTTCGTCCGGCGCGACGCCCAGGGCCGCGGCCTCGGCATGCTGATCTGCGACGCCTGGAGCGATCATGAGGACGCGGCCCTCGCCCTGGGCCTGACCCCGTCGTCCTACCCGCTCTTCAAGAAGTTGGGCTTCGTCGACGTGGGCCCCATCGCCTTCTACCAGAAGATCGTGGATCCCGGGGCGATCGCACGGAAGCGCCTCGGCGGCGTCCTCGGCCCGGCGGCTGCGCCGCTGCTCGCCCTGGGCCTGCGGGTCCGCTTCGGCTGCGAGCCGATCCCTCCGGCCGACGTCACGGTCCGTGCGATTACCGACTTCTCTCCCGAGTACGACACACTGTGGGAGCGGGCCCGCGCCTCGTACGTCATGTGCGCTCGGCGCGACGAGGCCTACCTGCGCTGGAAGTACCTCGAGGTTCCTCACCGCCGCTACGACGTCCGGGAGGCGCGGCGGGCGGGAGAGCTCGTGGGCTACGCGGTGAGCCGGGAGCACGACTATCGCGGGCTGCGTCTGGGGTGGATCGTGGACGTCTTCGCCGACACCCGTGACCGCGGGACCAAGGACGCCCTCCTGGCCTCGGTGCTCGCGACGTTCCGCGGGCGCGGCGTCTCCCGCGCCCAGGCCTACAGCATGAACCGTCCGCTGGCCGACGACCTGCGGCGGTTCGGATTCTTTCCCGGCGCCTCGGCGGTGCAGTTCTGCGTGAAGGCCGGTGTCGAGACCAACGGGGCGTTCGGCGACGTGGGGGGCTGGAACCTGCAGTTCGGCGACGGAGACCTGGACCGGTGAACGCGGCGAACGGACGGCCGGCGATCCTCGTCGGGATCGACACCGAGGCCGACGACCAGTGGACGGAGGCCGGCCGCAGGGCGCTCTCGGTGCGCAACGCCGAACGGCTCCCGGCGCTCCAAGCCCTCTTCGAGCGCTTCTTGGTCCGCCCCACGTATCTCGTGACCCACGAGATGGCCTGCCGCGAGCCCGCCGCCTCGATCCTCCGCGACCTGGCACGGGGCGGACGCTGCGAGATCGGAGCGCACCTCCACCCCTGGAGCTCGCCGCCGTACCGGCCCGAGGACCTCGTGGGCACCTACCCCCACCGGCTCCCCACGGAGCTCCTCGAGAGGCAGCTCCGGGAGCTGACCGAGACGATTGCCGAGCGCCAGGGCGTTCGGCCCACGTCCTATCGCGCCGGACGGCATGGCTTCGACGAGCGGTCGCTCCGCATCCTCGAGTCGCTGGGCTACACCGTGGACACGAGCGTCGACCCGCTCTTCAACGAGCGGCGCAAGGGCGGTGCCGTCTTCGCCGGGGCGCCCGTCGCGCCGTACCGCCCGTCGTACGAGGACGTCCGGCGCCCGGGCGCGGCGCGGATCCTCGAGGTCCCCGTCTCGGCGGCCACGACGCCGCCCCTCCCCAAGACCCTCGAGCGGCTGTACGCCTCACTCCCGCCGATTCCCTATCGCGGAGCGCTCCGACGACTCGGGATCCGGCCCGTGTGGCTCCGGCCGTCCTACAGCTCTCTCGAGGACTCCCTGGCCTTCGCCTCCCGGCTCCGGGCGGCGGGGGTCCCGTGCTTCAACTTCCTCTTCCACTCGAGCGAAGTGCTCCCCGGCGGAAGCCCCTACAACCCCGACGAGGCGAGCGTCGAGCGGTTTCTCGAGCGGCTCGAGCGACTGCTCGCGCACCTCACCGAGGGCCTCGGGGGCGCCGGGCGCACGTACCGCGAGTTCGCAGCGGAGTGGACGGCGGCCGCATGAACGTCCTCATGGTGACGCCTCACTTGCCGCCCCACCAGGCGGCCAACGCGCTCCTGCCCCACCTCCTGGGGAGCGGCCTCGCCGCGCGGGGCCACAGCGCCCGCTTCTTCACCTTCGGTGACGGCCCCGACGCCGACGGGGTGACGTACGTCCGCCGCCGCTCCCGGAGCCTCCGGGCGACGCGCATCCCCCAGGCCCTCGAGGCCGCCGAGACCTGGTGGAAGGGCGGGCCCCTCGTCGAGGCGGCGGACGTCGTCCACATCCACTCGAACACCTGGATGAACCAGGTGGCGGCGCGGCTGGCGGCGCGTCACGGCAAGCCCTACCTCCTCACCCACTACGGCACGGAGATCTGGCACCATGACGGCAAGGACGCGGTCTTCCGCGCCCTGAACCGTGACGCGCGGCACGTGACCTTTTACAGCCAGGCGCTCCTCGAGCGGGCTCGAGCCCTGGAGGTGCCGCTGCCGGCCTCCTCGGTGGTCTATCCCCCCGTCGCCGACGGCTTCCATCCCCTGCCGCCGGAGCGGCGCGAGGAGGTGCGGCGCCGGCACGGCGTCAGGGGCGCGCTGCTGCTCAACGTCAAGCGCCTCCACCCCCTCGCCGACCAGGCGACGCTCCTCGACGCGATGGCCCGGGTCCGGGCCCGACGCGACGACGTCGCGCTCCTCGTGGCCGGGACCGGCGAGAAGGAGGCCGAGCTCAAGGAACAGGCCGCGCGCCTGGGCCTCGACCAGGGCGCGGTGCGCTTCCTCGGCCTCGTCCCCAACGCCGAAGTCGCGGACCTGCAGGCCGCCGCCGACCTCTTCGTGCTCTCGTCGGTCCTCGAGGCGACGCCGACCGTGGCCCTCGAGGCCCTGGCGTGCGAGACCCCGGTGGTGTCCACGGACAACCCGGGGGGCGTGGAGCTCGCCGGCCTCTTCGGCGACGACGTGAGGGTCGTCCCCAGGAAGGACGCGGAGGCTCTCGCCGAAGCCATCCTCGCCTTCCTCGACGCGCCCCGGCGGACGCACGGGGCCACGAAGGACCTCGTCGCCGGGCGCTTCCGCCTCGACGGCGTCGTCGAGCGGTACCTGGCCCTCTACCGCGAGGCGACGCGGCCGTGAGGGCCGTCGACGACGCGGCGATCCAGGCGGCTGCGGCGACACGCTTCAGGAGCGAGTACCACTACGCCGTCTTCGAGTACCTTCGGAGCGCCAAGGTCATCCAGGCCCTGGAGCGGGCCGGCGTCGCGCTCCGCGGGCGTGTCCTGGACGCGGGCTGCGGCGGCGGCGGCACGGCCCTCTCCCTCGCCGAGGAGTCGGCCTTCGCCGTCGGCCTCGACCTCGAGGCGCGCTTCCAAGACGCGGGCACGCGCCTGGCCGGCGAGAAGGGGGTCCGGAACGTTCGCTTCGTCCAGGGCGACGGCACCCGATTGCCGTTTCGCGGCGGGAGCTTCGACCTCGTGTTCAGCCACTCGGTCATCGAGCACGTGGCCTCCGCCGAGGCCTACCTGCACGAATGCCACCGGGTGCTGCGCGCGGGCGGAGTGCTCTATCTGTCCACGGCGCCGTACCTCTCCTTCGCCGGCGCGCACCTCCCGCGGCTCCTGGTCCCGATCCCGCTCCACCTGCTCTTCGGGCGGCGTATCGCGTTCCGGGTCTTCTGCGGTCTCGCCAAGCACGCCCCGTGGTCGCTCCAGGAGCCGAAGGAGGCCAACACCTTCATCGCCCTGGCCGAGCAGGGGAGAGAGAAGGAGGACGACCTCCTCCAGAGCGTGACGGTCCGGAGCCTCACGGCCTGGGTTTCGGCGTCGGGCTTCCGCCTCCTGCGTGAGGACCGCCACGTGACCGGGTTCTTCCGCCGCTTCGTGCCCGGCCCGGTCCGCCGCCTCCTGGAGCGCACGCCCTTCACCCAGGACGTGATGATCGGCCATATCCAGTGCGTGCTGCAGAAGCCGTGAGCGAGGCCTCGGTGCTCGTCCCCGCCGACATCCGTTTTCCCCTGGAGCGCGCCAACGGCGTCCAGATCGTGAAGACCGCCGCGGCCCTGGCGCGGGCCGGGGTGCTCACGACCCTCGTCGTCCGCCGCAGCGACCCGCGTCCGACCGAGGAGATCCTGGACCTGTACGGTGTCGTACCCCACGCGAACCTCCTCGTCCGGCGCCTCACGGTCCTGCACCGTCGCGGCTCGTACCTCGTCCCGCGGGCCACTTTCCTCGCCCGGGCCCTGGCGGCGGCGGTCGCGGCGCTGGCCCGGGGGGACCGCGTGCTGACACGCGACCTCCAGCTCGCGGACCTCCTCGTTGGTCTGCGCGCGCGACGTGTGGTCTACGAGGCCCACGCCGTGGAGTCGCTGATGTACGGCGAGCGGGGGGTGCTCTACGGCACCGGCGAGCGTCCCGACCCGGCGAAGGCGTCGCGCATCGCCGCGCGGGAGCGGCGCGTGTGGCGTCGCGCGGCCGGGGTCGTCACGACGACGGCCGGGATCCGCGACTCCTTCGCCGAGGCGTACGGTCCGCGCGACCGCGTCCGCGTCGTTCCCAATGGCTGCGACGTCCCCCCGTCGCGCGACTTCCCCGGCCTCTCCCGCGAAGAGCCGCCACGGGTCCTCTACGCCGGGCAGCTCTACCCGTGGAAGGGCGTCGACGTCCTCGTGGAGGCCGTGGCCCAGGTGCCCGCCGCGCGGCTCGTCGTCCTCGGCGGGCTCGAGGGAGAGGCCGACCTGGCCCGCGTGCGGGGCCTCGTTGCCGCACGGGGACTCGCCGAGCGTACCGAGATGCCAGGCACCGTTCCCCCCGGGCGCGTCGCCGAGGAGCTGGCCCGCGCCGCCGTCGTCGCGGTTCCGTTCCTCCGCACCGCGATGACCGCGCGACACACCTCGCCCCTCAAGGCCTTCGAGGCCATGGCCGCCGGACGGCCCGTGGTCGCGACGGACCTGCCCTCCTCCCGCGAGGTCCTCCGCGACGGCGAGAACGCGCTGCTCGTCCCGCCGGGGGACGCGGGCGCCCTCGCCGCCGCGCTCCGCCGGGTTCTCGTGGACGGGCCCCTGGCCGACCGTCTCGCACGGACGGCGTACGCCGAGGCACCGCGCTATTCCTGGGACGCGCGGGCGGGAAACCTCCTGAGGCTCCTCGAGGAGGTCTCGTGAGGGGGCGCCGGGCCCTCGTGGGCCTCTTCGTCCTCACGCTGCCCCTCGTCACGCCACGGGTCCGCGGGGCAGACGAGATCGAGCATTTCGCCCACCTTCGCTCCCTGGTGTTCGACGGCGACCTGGACTTCAGCAACGAGTACGCCCGCTTCTACGCGAGCGACCCCCAGGGGCTCCAGGCCTTCAAGTCCACCTTCCTCGACCTCCGGGAGCCGACGACGGGGCGCTCGATCAACTTCGCCCCCGTGGGATCGGCGATCCTCTGGTCGCCGTTCTACCTCGCCGCCCACGCGGGGGTCCTGGCCGGCCGCGCCCTCGGGGCCGCGGTTCCAGCGGACGGGTACGCGCCGCCGTACGTGGCCGCCGTGGCCTATGCCTCGGCCCTCTACGGTTTCCTGGGCCTGCTCCTCGTTCACGACCTCCTCGCGCGGCGTGGCGGTGTCCCCGAGCCGGCGGCCACGTGGACCGTGGCGGCCGTGTGGCTCGCCACGCCCGTGCTCTACTACATGACCGTGGCTCCGGCATTCGCCCACGCGAACTCGCTCTTCACCGTGGGCCTCGTCCTGTGGCTCGCGTTCCGGGCCCGGGAGACCGACCGTCCGGCGGACTGGGGCCTCGTGGGGCTCGCAGGGGGCCTCGCGGGCGCCGTGCGCGAGCAGGACCTGTTCTTCCTCGTCGTGCCGGGCGCGGCCCTGGCCTGGGACCTCGTGGCGCGACGCCGGACGCTCGGAGCGACCCTCGTGCGCGGGACGCTCCTCGGGGCGGCCGCCGCCCTCGCCTTCGGCCCGCAGCTCCTCGCCTACCTGGTCCTGAACGGCCGCTTCGGCCCGTCGGTCCTCGTGGCGCGGAAGATGAGCTGGTCGAGCCCGCACCTCCTCGAGGCCCTCTTCGACCCGGGCCACGGCCTCTTCCTCTGGGCGCCGCTGCTCCTCGTCTCGGCGGCCGGCCTCGTCTTCGCGGTGAAGCGCCGGCCCGAGGCGACGCTGCTCCTCCTGCTCGGCCTCGCCGCCCAGGCGTGGATCAACGGATCCGTCGAGAGCTGGCACCAGGCAGGAGCCTTCGGGGCGCGGCGGTTCGTCTCGGCGACACCGGTCTTCGCCTGGGGGCTCGCGGCCCTGGTGGCGGCGGGCCTCGGCCGCGCCCGTGCCGCCACTGCCATCGGCCTCGCCCTGGCCGTCTGGTGGAACGTCTCCCTCGTCGTGCAGTTCGGCCTCAGGCTCATGGATCGCCAGCGTCTCGAGTGGCCCCGCGTGGCCATCAACCAGGTGACGCTCGTGCCGCAGCGCGCCGGCCGCGCGGCGTGGCTCTTCTTCACCGACCGCGAGCGGCTCGTCCGGGAGTCCCGATGATCTCCGCGGCTCTCCTCGACCGCGTCGCCTGCCCCGTGTGCCTCGAGGCCGCGGGTTGCCCGCGCTGCGGCCGTCCGGGCGCGGACCACGGACGCTGCGCCTCGGACTACGCCGCCCGCGTCGGCTGCGCCTGCGGCGGCCCGGACAAGGTGCGGCTCGAGGCCCGAGGCGACGCCCTCGCGTGCCCTTGCTGCGGCGTCCTCTACCCGCTCCGGCGGGACGCCGGCTACGCGGACCTCGTCCCGCGGACGAGCGTCGGCGAGGTGACGCAGTACGCCGACCACGAGTTCCACGAGCGCCTCCACGTCACCGACGCTCCGCCGGTCCTCTCGGCTCGCGTCAAGGCCGACGTGATGCTGCGGATGCTCGCCCCCCGCCCGGGCGAGACCGTCCTCGACCTGGGCTGCGGCGCCGGCAAGCTCGCCCTGTACGCCGGCTCGGCCGACGGCGTCGGGGCCGCGGGCCTCGACGTGGCGCCGTTCTTCCTGCCCCGCGTCGTGAGGGACGTGGACTTGGCCCTGGGCGACCTGCGCCGGATGCCCTTCCGCAAGGGGGCGTTCCCGGCGGCCTACTCCCTCGACGTCCTCGAGCACCTCGACGAGGAGGGGCTCGAGGAGCTGCTCGTCGAGGCGCGGCGGACCGTCGGCCCTCGCGGGCGCCTCTTCGTCTACACCCACGCCATGGAGTCCTCACGCCTCGCGCGCTTCCAGCGGTGGGTCAACCGGCTCGCGCAGCGGCTGGGCCGGGCCGGCCTCATCGACCACGAGCGCGAGGCGATGCGGAAGAGCGACCACCGGAACGCCATCCGCAGCCACGAGCACTTCGACGCGCTGTGCGCCGCGGCGGGGTTCGAAGTGACCGAGCGTCGCTACTACAACGTCGTCTTCAAGGCCGTGGTCGAGGACCTGCTCCTGCGCCTCTACGAGCAGCGGCACCGCAGGGACGCCGGCCGCCGGGGCACCCACGCACACGGCACCGCCTCCGCGGTGCCCGGGGGCGGGCCTTCGCTTCGCGCGGACAGGCCACTCACGGTGGGCGCCCCGCCGCCGGGACGCTTGGCCCTCGCCCTCGCTCTCGCCCTCACGTGGCTCCTGAAGCTCGACGTGGTCCTCTTCGGAGGGATCCGCACGGGGCCGTTCTTCGGCCTCCTGCGGCCGAAGCGGTGAGGATCCTCTACGTGGCCTCCGATCAGGTGGTGCCCGGCCGGACCGGGGGCAGCGTCCACGTCCTCGAGGTGGCCCGGGGCCTCGCCGCACGGGGCCACGAGGTCCACACCGTCGTCCACCGTCAGGAGGGCCTCGCCGACCGCGAGGAGCGCGAGGGCGTCCACTGGCACCGGATCGCGTGGGCGCCGGACCATCGCCTCTTCCGCTTCCGCGCCCGCGCCGCCGTCGAGCGGGTCGCGGCGGAGGTCCGCCCCGAGGCCGTGATGGAGCGCTACTACAACTTCGGCGGGGAGGGCGTCGCCGTGGCCGCCGCGCGCGGGATCCCCTCGCTCCTCGAGGTCAACTCGCCGGTCGTCGACCATCCGGGCTCGCTCAAGGCGCTCCTCGACGCACTCGCCCTCGTCCGGCCCATGAAGCGGTACCGGGAACGCCTGGTGCGCGCGGCCACGGCTCTCGTCGCGCCCATCCCGGAGATCGTCCCGGAGTTCGCCCGCGGGAAGACCGAGACCGTGACCTGGGGAGCCAACGTCGAGGCGTTCCGTCCCGAGCGGCGGAGCGCGGAGACCCGGCGCGCCTGGGGCGTGCCGGAGGGCGCGGTCGTCGTCCTCTTCAGCGGGAGCTTCCGCCCCTGGCACGGCGTACACCTCTTCGAGGCGGCGGCGCGCACCCTCGCCCACCGCCCCGACCTCTTCTTCCTCCTCGCCGGCGGACCCCGGTCGGGCCTCGCCGCCGGCTACCGGGGGCGCCACCTGGGCGCCGTGCTCTACGAGAGCATGCCCGCCGTCGTGGGCGCAGCCGACGTCGGAGTCGCTCCCTACGACACGGCGCGTCTCGCGCAGCTCCGACTGGGCTTCTACTGGTCGCCCCTGAAGGTCTTCGAGTACATGGCCACGGGGCTGCCCACGGTGACGATCCCACGCTTTCCGTTGACGGAGATCGTGCGGGACGGCGACGAGGGGCTCCACTTCCGCGAGGGGGACGCTCGGGACCTGGCCCGGACCATCGAGCGTCTGGCGGGCGAGGCGGGGCTGCGCGAGCGCCTGGGGCGGAGCGCCCGCCAGCGCGTCGTGGCGCGCTACTCCTGGGCGCGGCACTGCGAGCAGCTCGAAGGCGTCCTCCGGAGGATCGCGTCGTGAAGGTCCTGCTCGTGACCGAGGTCTTCCCCCCGCGCGCCGGCGGCGCCGGCTGGTCCACACGCGCCCTCGCCCACGCACTGCGCGCGGCGGGCCACGAGGTGGCGGTCGTCACCACCAGCCCGGGGCCGACCGAGGACGGGGGGATTCCGGTGCGGCGGCTCTCGGTGCACGGCCGCAAGCGCTTCGTCGTCCCTCGCGCGTTCGCCCGCGAGCTCCAGGCCCTCGACCACGAGGTCGTCCACGCGCAGCACTCGCTCTCGGCCCTGGGTTGCCTCGGCGGGGAGCGCGACTCCCGCGTCGCCGTGACCGTGCGCGACCACTGGCCGGTCTGCTTCTGGTCGACGCGGATCAGCCGCGGGACGCTGTGCCCCGAGTGCGGCCTTCTGCCCATGACGCGCTGCGTCGTCGGGCACGTCCCCGCGCCACCGCCCCTGGCCTGGGGCGCCATCCCGTATATGCGCGCCGATCTCCGCGAGAAGCGCCGCGCCCTGGGGCGCGCCGGCGCGACACTCGCCGTCTCCCAGGCCATCGCCGACGAGCTGCGCGCCGTGGGGATCCCGCGGGTCCAGGTGATCCCGAACATCGTGGACGCCGACGAGGCGCGGGAGGTGGCACGGGGGGAGCCGTCCATGGAGCTGCCCGAGCGTTTCCTTCTGTACATCGGCAAGCTCGAGGAGAACAAGGGGGCGCGCCTCCTCGTCCCCGCCGTCGCGGCAGCGCGGACCGGGCTTCCGCTCGTCGTGCTCGGCGAAGGTTCGCTCGCCCACGCCCTCCGCTTCGACGCCACCGAGAAGGGCGTCGGCCTCGTGGTTCGGGGCTGGGCGGAGCGCGAGGACGTGCTCAGGGCCATGGCCCGGGCCGCGGTCCTCGTCTTCCCATCGCTCTGGCCGGAGCCGCTTTCCCGCGTCCTCCTCGAGGCCCTCGCCCTCGGTACGCCGGTCGCCGCGATGGACACCGGGGGAACCCGCGAGATCCTCGCCAACGGCGAGAGCGGCCTCCTCGTCTCCGACGCGGCGGGCCTGGCCGGCGCCGTCGCGCATCTCGCGACCGACGCCTCGCTGCGCGGACGGATCGCTGAGGGGGCCCGGGAACGGGCGAAGGCCTTCTCGCCCGAGGCGCTCGTCCCGAGGTACGAGGCCGTCTACCGGAGGATCCAGTGAGGGTCGCGCTCCTGAGCCGCGGGGCGCATCCGCTGCACCCTCCCGGCGGGATGGAGCGGGCCGTCTACCACCTCGCGAAGCATCTCCGGGCCAAGGGCGTCGAGACCGTGCTCGTGACGCGCCCCGCCACCCGCGAGGGGGCGACCTTTCCGGGAGACCTCGTCACGGTGCCCTACGCCACGTGGCGGGGCCTCGCCCACGGCCGCGTCCTGGATCGCGCGCTCCACTACCCGCGCTTCTCGCGCCGCCTGGGGGCGGCGGTGGCGGAGCTGGTCGCCGGAGGACGCGTGGACCTCGTCCACGCCCAGGGCCTCACGGCCTGGGGCTACGGGCGCCTGCGGCGCCGGGACCGGTCGCTCCGGGCGCCGCTCGTCATGAACCCGCAGGGGATGGAGGAGCACAAGACTCGAGGGCTGAAGCGCCTCGCCCTGACCCGCCTCCGTGCTCTCTCCCGCGAGGCCGCACGCCTCGCCGACCGGGTGGTCGCCACCGACTTCGCGACCCAGGAGGAGGTGGAGCGCCTCCTGGGCGTCGAGGCCGCGCGCGTCGTCGTGCTGCCCAACGGCATCGACCCCGACGAGATCGCCGGCGCGACGCCCGCCGATCCCGCGGCCGCCGTCCGCGCGGCGTTCCCTGCCGTCGCCGAGTCCTCCCCGATGGTCCTCTCCGTGGGGCGCCTCGAGGCTTACAAGGGCTTCGGCGACGTGCTCGCGGCGCTCGCGCAGCTCCACGGCGCGCGGAGGCTGCCGGAGGCGTGGGCGTGGGTCGTCGTAGGCCAGGGATCGGACCGCGCGCGCCTGCTGGCCGCGGCCGTGGAGCGGGGCGTCGCCTCCCACGTCCACCTCGTCGGCCGCGTCGCGGACCGCCTGCTCCACGCCCTCTACGCCCGCGCCGACATCTTCGCCCACGCGACGCGCTACGAGGGCTCGAGCCTCGTGACCCTCGAGGCCATGGCCCACGGCCTTCCGGTCGTGGCCTCGCGCACCGGCGGGATTCCCGACAAGGTCGTCCCCGGAGAGACGGGGCTGCTCGTCGAGCCCGGGGACGTGGCGGGCCTGGCCGAGGGGCTGCTGGCCCTGGCCGCCGATCCCTCGCGACGGAAGGCGCTGGGGGTGCGCGGCCGAGCCCTCGCCCTCGGTGCCTTCGGCTGGCCCGTGCTCGCGGAGCGCACGATCGCCCTCTACGAGCGTCTCCTCGCGGAGGTGCCTCGGTGAGGCGCGGCCTCGACGCGGCCATCGGCCTCCTGGCCCTGGACCTGCTCGTGATCCTCGTGACCGGCGCGGCGTCGCCTCTCGCCCTCGGAGGGGGCACCGGCTCGTGGGGCTTCGCCGGCCGCCTCACGCTCCTCGCCCTCGCCGTGGTCTTTCGCTTCCGGGTCCTCGTGCCGCGCGAGAGGCGCGCGAACGGGGGGCGGCTCGTGCTCCTCCTCCTCCTGCTCCCGACCCTCGCGCAGTTCCAGTACGGCGGCGGGCGGATCAACGGCGACGGGGTGATGTACTACGTCTACGTCCGCTCCCTCTGGAAGGACCTGGACCTCGACTTCACCAACGAGTACACCCACTACGAGCTCATCCGCCGGAGCGACCTGGCGGTGCCCACGAAGACGGGGCTGCGCCGGTCGATCTTCTCCATCGGCCCGGCCGTGGTCTGGACGCCCTTCTTCTGGCTCGGCGAGGCGGTCGCGCGGACGCAAACCGCAGTGGGCGCCGACGCCGATCTCTCGGGCTATGGACCGTGCCACCGCAACGCCGTGGCCCTGGGGAGCTTGCTCTACGGCTTCGCCACGGTGCTGCTCGTCCACGCGCTCCTGAGGCGGCACTTCACCGAGGGCGCGGCCCTGGGGGCGGCTCTGCTCGCGTGGGGGGCCACGTTCCTCCACTGGTACATGGTCCAGCAGCCGACCATGTCCCACGCCGTCTCGGCGTTCGGCGCCGCCCTCGGACTCTTCCTGTGGGAGCGCGACCGCGAGGCGCGGCGGCCGTGGGGTTACCTCGTCCTCGGTCTCGCTCTCGGCCTCGCCATGTGTCTGCGCTGGCAGAACGGCGTGCTCCTCGCCCTCCCGGGCCTCGAGCTCCTGGGGCGCCTGCGCCGCGCGCCACGGGATCTCCCGCGCTTCGCGCTCTGCGGGGTGCTGCTCCTCGCCGCAACGGCCGTGGGCGCGATCCCGCAGATGGCTGCGTGGAAGGCCCTCTACGACGAATGGGTCCTCCGCTACCCGCCCCACGGGACAGACTTCCTGCGCCTCGACCACCCCTTCGTCCTCGAGACGCTGTTCTCTTCGCGCCACGGCCTGCTCTCGTGGACGCCGGCCGTGTGGGCCGCGTACCTCGGATTCCTCCCGCTCGTGCGGCGCCGGCCGTCGCTCGGCTGGCCCCTCGTCGTGCCCCTCGCCCTCATGACCTACGTGAACATGTGCTCGGGGGACTGGTGGGCCGGCGGCTCCTTCTCGAACCGCCGCTTCGACAGCCTGCTCCCCGTCTTCGCCTTCGGATTCGCCGCGGGCCTCGAGTGGGCGCACCGGAGGCTGCGCGCGAACCCACGGGCGGTCCTGGGTCTCGTCGCCGTCCCCTTCGTCCTGTGGAACGTCGGCCTGGCCGAGCAGACGCGACGGGGCTTCATCCCGCGGGACGACACCGTGGAGTTCCCGCGACTCGCCGGCAACACGGCCCGCGTCGTCTCCGAAGCCGTCGGCTTCCCGACCACCTGGCCCGCGAGCCTCGTTTTCGCCTGGCGGCACGGGCGTCCGCCGTCGCAGTACGACCTGCTCGTCGGCAAGTACCTCTTCTACCGCCAGAACAACATGGGCGGCCACGTGGAGGTGGGCGTTCCAGGGGACGACGCGCTCCTGGGCGAAGGCTGGGGGCCCATCGAGACGCGGGAGGGGGTCGCCGGACGGCGCGTGCGCGGACGCGCGCGGCTCTTCGCTCCGCTGGACGTGCCCGAGGAGCTTGAGATACGGTTCCGCGCCGTGTCGTTCGAGGACGTGGCCGAGGTGCGCGTGGAGGTGAACGGGCGGGACGCGGGCCGCTTCGCCGCGACGCGCACCTGGGCCGAGCACCGCCTCCGCGTTCCGGCCGTGGCGTGGCGGCGCGAGCTGAACGACGTCGTCCTCGTCGCGGCCCCCGGGGTGGTGGTCGTGGACGCCGCGGACTTCGGCCGCATCCTCGCCGGTCCGGGGGAGTCGCGGGGCTTCCGGGAGCGCTAGGAGCATGAGAAGAGTCGTCGTCATCGGAGGCGGGCCCGCGGGGATCAAGGCGGCCCACACCCTGGTGAAGCAGGGGATCCACGTCACGCTCCTCGAGAGCGACGCGCTCCTCGGCGGCCTCGCCAGCTCCTTCGCGTTCCAGGGCGTCCGGATCGAGCGTTACTACCACTTCATCTGCAAGGGCGACGACCACCTGGTGGACACCCTCGAGGAGCTGGGCCTCTCCCGCCTCCTCCACTGGAAGAGCTCGCGGATGGCCTATTTCGTCGACGGCGTGCTCTACCCGTTCCTCACGCCGTGGGAGCTCCTGCGCTTCGAGCCCCTTCCTCTCCACGACCGCCTCCGGGCCGGCCTGGCGGTGAAGCTGGCCCAGCGCATGAGGGAGGAGGACATCGCACCGCAGAGGGCCATCCCGTGGCTGACGCGGCTCTTCGGTGAGCGGGCGTATCGGGTCATCTGGGAGCCCCTGATGCGCTTCAAGTTCGCCGAGCACGCCCCCGAGATCAGCGCGGCGTGGATCTGGGCACGCATGGTGCGCCTCTCGCGTTCGCGGACCAATCCCTGGAAGGAGGAGCTGGGCTACGTCGAGGGCGGCAGCAAGGTCGTACTCGAAGGGCTCGGGACCGACTTCGAGAGGCGCGGCGGGAGGATCGTGCTCCAGGCCCCCGTGGAGCAGATCCTCTTCGAGAGCGGCCGTGCGACAGGGGTGCGGGTCGGGGGCGAGACGATCCCTGCCGACGCCGTGATCTCCACGGTGACGACCTCGCGCTTCCGCAAGCTCGCCCAGGGTCTCGAGGGATCGTACGTCGAGCGCCTCGCGCGCATCCCGACCATCGGCATCTTCTGCCTCTTCCTGCGTCTCAAGCACCAGACGACGCCGTTCTTCTGGGTGAACGCCAACGACCCGCGGGTGCCGTTCGCCGGGATGATCGAGTACACGAACCTGAACCCTCTCCCGGAGCTGGGGGGAGACCGGATCCTCTACGTGCCGCAGTACCTCTCGGCGGACGATCCCCGCTTCGCGCAGGACGACGAGGAGGTGCTGCGGAGCTACAGCGACGCCCTCGCCCTGGTCAATCCGGCCTTCGACCGGAGCTGGATCACGTACTCCCACGTGTTCCGCGACCGCTACGCCCAGCCCATCTGCCTCACCGACTACCGGACGACGACGCCGGAGATCCGGACGCCCGTCCCGAACCTGTTCCTCACCGACTCGTGCCAGCTCCATCCCCACGACCGCACGATCAGCGGCTCCTTCGGTCTGGGGCTCGAGGCGGCGCGCCTCGCGACAGAGGCGCTGGGCGAGGCGCGCGGATGATCCGGGGTCTCCCCCGGCGCGAGGCGCTGGTCCTCGCCCTCGTGCTGGGCGCGCCACCCCTCGTCCTCCAGCTCGCCGCGCCCGTGCCGCGCCTCGACGCGGACAGCGTCGAGTACTTCAGCCACGTCCGCTCGCTGTACTTCGACCGGGACCTGGACTTCGCGAACGAGTTCGCGCACTTCGGCATCCTGTCGCGCTGGGACAAGGCCGTTCCCACGCCCACGGGCCACCGCCGGACGATCTTCTCGGTCGGACCGGCCCTTCTTTGGATGCCCTTCTACGCCGCCGGGGACCTCGTGGCGCGGGTGCGTGGGGCCGTCGAGGACGGCTACTCGCCCCTCCACATCCGGGCCGTGTGCCTGGCCAGCCTCGCCTACGGCGTCCTCGGCCTGCTCCTGGTCTACGCCGTGGTGCGCGAGCGCGCGACGCCGGCCGTGGCCTTCTGGACCGTCGTTCTCCTCGAGTACGCCACCTTCCTCTACTGGTACGTCGTCCACGAGGCGGCCATGAGCCACGCGCTCAGCTTCTGCGCCGCGGCGGTGATCCTTTGGGCCTGGTGGCCCGCACGGGCGGAGCTGTCCCTCTCCCGGGGCGCCGTCCTCGGCCTCCTCGTCGGCTTCGCGGCTACGGTGCGCTGGCAGAATGCGGTCCTCCTGCTCCTTCCCGCGGCCACGCTGCTCCCCCACCTGCGGGCCCGTCCCCTGGACGCCGTGCGCACGGGCGTCGCGACACTCGCCGCCTTCGCCCTCGGCGCCCTCCCCCAGATGCTGGCCTGGAAGGCCGTCTTCGGCAGCCTCCTCCTCGCCGACCCGCCTCATGGCCGCGACTTCCTCCGCCTCGACCACCCGTACCTCCTCGAGACCTTCTTCTCGTCGCGCCACGGGCTGCTCTACTGGACGCCGGTGCTCTGGGGAGGCTACTTCGGGCTCCTCGCGCTGCTGCGGCGCGACCGGAGGACGGCCCTCGCGCTCCTCGCGCCGCTCCTCGTGATGAGCTACGTGAACGCCTGTTCGGGCGACTGGTGGGCGGGGGGCTCCTTCTCGAACCGCCGGTTCGACTCGGTGCTGCCCCTCCTCGCCGTGGGCCTCGCGGCCTCGCTGGGGGCCGTGGGCTCTGCGGCGAGACGGGCCCCCGCCGCGGTCCTCGTCGGGGCCGGGGCGGCCCTCGTCGCGTGGAACCTGCTGTTCATGCAGCAGTACCGCGACAACCTCATCCCCCGCGACGACACGGTGTCCTTCGCGCGGGTCACCGAGAACAACGCCGCCCTCGTCGCGCGCCTCACGGGCACGCCCCTCGCCTGGCCGGCCAACTGGATCTTCGCCGCCCGGCACGACCTGCCGCCCGAGCGCTACGACCGCATGGTCGGCCCGTACCTCTTCTACCGGCAGAACAACCTCGGAGGCGTTCTCGACATCGGCGACGACCGCGTGGATCCCGCGCTGCTCGGCGAGGGGTGGTCGCCTCGAACGGAGCGGGACGGGGCGGTCTGCCGGCGCGTCGTCGGCCGCGCCCGCCTCTTCGCCCCGCTCGACGTGCCCGAGAGCCTGGCCGTGACGGTCCGGGCCGCCGGCGACGGCACGCTGTCCTTGGCCGTCAACGGCGTCCCCGTCGCCGCGCTGCCCCTCGCCCCCGCTTTCGCCGACCTCCGCGTCGCCGTGCCCCGGGAGAGATGGCGGCGCGAGCTGAACGAGATCGCCCTCGCTGTCGCGGGAGAGGCTTGGGTGGACCGCGTCGTCTTCGAGCGGATCGGGCGGGGCCGGACAGCGTCGACCGGTGAGACCCCGTGAGGCTCGAGGAATACGAGCGGATGTACCAGGCCGAGGAGGGCCACTGGTGGTACGCAGGGATGCGCGCCATCAGCTTCGCGCTCCTCGACGGCGCGCTGCCGGAGACGATGCCCGACGGGCGTCGGCCCCGGATCCTCGACGTGGGCTGCGGCACCGGGAACAACCTCGTGCACCTGGGCCGCCGGGGGCAGGCCGTGGGCCTCGATCTCTCCGATGAAGCGCTCCGGTTCTGCCGCACGCGGGTCGTCACGGTCGTCCGGGCGGAGACCATGCGCCTCCCGTTCCCCGACGGGGCCTTCGACTGCGTGACGTGCTTCGACGTCCTCTACCATCGCTGGGTCAAGGACGACCGGGCGGCCGCCGCCGAGATGGCTCGGGTCCTGCGCCCGGGAGGCCTCCTCCTCCTGCGCCTGCCGGCCCTGGAGATCCTCCGCCGCGCCCACGACGAGGCGGTCCACACACGTCACCGTTACACCCGCGGCGAGGTCAAGGCATTGCTGCGGGCCGCCGGCCTCGAGGTGCGCCGCGCGACCTACTGCAACTCGCTCTTGCTGCCCTTCGTCGTGGTGCGCAGCGCCCTCGACAGCCTCTTCGGAAGCCAGGCTTCGGACCTGGCACCCCTCCCCCATCTCGTCGAGTGGACGTTCAGGACCTGCCTCATGGCCGAGGCGCGTCTCGTGCGCGGCGCCTCGTTGCCGCTCGGGGCGAGCGTCGTGGCCCTGGGCCGCAAGCCCTAGCCGATCTTGCGCAGTTGGACCCCTGTTTCGGGTTTTTTCAGGGCGCTGTGGCGCGTAAGTAGGCTTCGGGTCTGAGGCCAGTCTCGCGAAAGGCCTTGTAGTACAGACCTACCCTCTTTTCTTGCGGCCTCAAGTGCAGGCACTCTTAGCCTGCGTGTTTCTGAAGGCCCACCAAAGAAGCAAGGACGGCAAGCGGCACCAGTACTACTCGCTGGTGGAGTCGGTGCGGACTTCTCGCGGGCCGCAGCACCGGACGCTCGCGTACCTTGGGGAGCTGAACGGGTCGGCCGAGACGACGTGGCGGAAGACGATCGCGGTTTTCAACGGTGAGGGGACCGAGTACCAGCTCGAGCTGTTTCCGAGCGACGCGCCGGCGATCCCGAGCGGCGAGCGGGTAGTCCAGGTGATGCTGGACCGGGTGCGCTGGGAGCGGCCCCGGGACTTCGGTGAGGTCTTTCTCGCGTACCACCTTTGGACGCTGCTGGGTCTGGACGAGCTGCTGAACGAGCTGATGCCTTCAGGCGATGAAGAGATCCCTTGGCCGGAGATGGCCTTCATCCTGACGGCGGCGCGTTTGATCGCGCCGTCGAGCGAGCTGGCGATCGAGGAGCGCTTCTATCCGAAGACGGCGCTCGATGACATCTGCGGTGTGCCCGAGGAGAAGGTCAACAAGGACCGGCTGTACCGGGCGCTCGACGAACTTTTGCCCCACAAGGAGGCTCTCGAAGGGCATCTCAAGTCCCGACTTGGGACGCTCTTCAACGAACCCTTCGACATCCTGCTCTACGACCTCACGAGCACGTACTTCGAGGGGCTGGCTGCGAGCAA
>JACQGI010000006.1 GCA_016199625.1 Acidobacteriota bacterium
ATCTTCGTCCCGCAGCTCGCTCAGAACTTCGTCCCGGGCGCGAGCGCTGCCTGGCTCTTGGGGCAGGCCGCCGCCGCGACGGCCGTCCCGCAACTGCTGCAGAACTTCGCGTCGGCGGGCAGGGGCGTCTGGCACTTGGGGCACGTCATGGCCGCGGGCAGAGCCGCGCCGCATCCGCTGCAGAACTTCGCCCCCGCCGCCGCGGGGGTCTGGCACTTCGGGCAGGCGGTCGCCGGGGGAGCGGGAGCGCCGGGGCGCTGCCCGCCCGCCATGGCTCCGGCGATCATCTGCGGCATCATCATCCCGATCCCCGCGCCGAGGCCCAGGCTGGCGGCCCCTCCGCCTTCGCCGGGGTTCTGGGCCGCGGCCTCGATCCCGCGTGCGGCCTTGAAGGCCATATAGCGCTGCATGTCGCCGATGGCCCCCATGCCGGCCCGCTCGTCGATCATCTTCTGGACCTCCTCGGGCGGTGTGATCGCGCCGATGAGGAAGTCCACGAGCTCCATCCCGTACTTTCCGAAATCGTCGGCGACGCGGCCCTTGAGCCCGCCGGCCAGCTCGTCGTAGTGGCGGGGCAGGTCGAGCACCGTCTTCAGGGTCTCGCCCAGGAGGTCGTTCAGGCGGGCGACGCAGACGTCCCGCAGGAAGTCCTCGATGCTGTCGGTCGAGTAGAAGCCCTTGGTTCCCACGAGCTGCTGGAGGAAGAGCGCCGGGTCGCCCACGCGCATGGAGAAGCGGCCGAACGCCCGAAGGCGGACCATGCTCAGCTCGCTGTCGCGGAAGACGATGGGCTCCTTGGTGCCCCACTTGAGGTCCGTGAAGGTCTGCCGGCTGATGAAGTAGACCTGCGCCTGGAAGGGCGACGTGCCGCCGAATGGAAGCCCCACGAGCTTGCCGAGAAGCGGCAGGTTCAGCGTCGAGAGCGTGTGGCGGCCCGCGGTGAACGTGTCGAGCGCCTTGCCGTCGAGGAAGAAGACGGCCCACTGGTTCTCCTGGACGATGAGCTGGGCGCCCATCTTGATGTCGGCCGACCCCTGGGGCGGGAAGCGGTGGACGATCCCCTGGCCCGACTCGTCGAAGTGCTGGATGACCTCGATGGTGATGCCCATTAGAGCCCCCTTACCGGATCCCCCGGAGGATCTCCTCTCGCTGCGCGAGGCGCGCGTCGAGGGCGTCGATCCGGGCGATCATCCCCTGGACGCCCCCCTCGGTCCATTCGGTCGTCTGGCGGACCTGCTCGGCGTCCTGGACGAGCGAGAGGTCGAACTCGTAGACCCGCGCCAGGACCGCCTCGTCCACCTTGACGACGTCGAAGAAGCCGCTGTACCCGCGGTCGGCGTAGCGGACGCGGTTGATCACCTTGTCCAGGCGCTTCCGGGCCGTCTCGACGTCGTTGAGCGCGTCGAGGCCGCCCGTGCGCGTCGCTGCGGCCGACCAGTCGTCGAGCGCCTTCTTGCACTCCTCGAGACGTGCCGCCACGTATTCCCGCTGCAGCTTGTCGGCGTCGCGGCGAAGGTCACGGTCGAGGTACCCCTTGAAGAGAGGGATCTTCGAGCCGAGCCTCTCCAGGACGTTCTGGCTGGCGCGGGCCTTGTCGAGGATCGGATCCATGGGACTCTCCTCCCCGAGAGAGAACTACGAGGACGACGGCGAGGGGTTCGGCAAAAACGGCGCCCTCGCTTCGCAAGGGCGAGTCGCTAGGACAGGTTCGTCCCGGACTCCAGCATCGTGTTGACGATGGTGAGGAGTTTGTTGGCCGTGAAGGGCTTGTTGATGTACATCACGGCGCCGGACTCGAAGCCCTCGGCCAGCGCCTCACCGCCGCCTTTCGCGGTCAGGAAGATCACCGGGATGTCCTTGAGACGCGGGTCCTCCTTGATCTTGCGGCAGACCGTGAAGCCGTCCACCTCCGGCATCATGACGTCGAGCAGCACGAGATCGAAGGTCTTGTCGGCCAGGAGCTTCAGCGCCTCGGCGCCTCCCTGGGCGCCCGTGACGTCGAAGCCCTTCTGCTCCAGGATGGTCTTCTCGAGGTTCAGGATGTTCTCGTCGTCGTCGACGACAAGGATCCGCTTGGCCATCAGTGACCTCCGGAGACTGACCTGATCAGGTGAGGTCGGATTCTAGCAGGGTCCTCGGGGCTTGTCAGCAACAAAGGCCCTGAGGACGGACTCCATCTCCCACAAGAAGAACCACAGAGTACCGGCGCGTGCCTCGATGCGCGAGAGCGCGCCGGCGGCCTCCAGCAGGCCGCCGGCCGCGGCCCGCTCGGCGTCCTCGCCCGCAGCCACCCAGCGATCCAGGTAGCCGCGGACCAGGTTCTCGTCGCCGTCGTCCCAGGTCCCCTCCAGGGGCTCGAGGAAGCGGCGGGCCAGCGCACGGCTCGCGGCCGGCTCGTTCCAGCCGGCCCCGCGCGGGCCGCCGGTCACCGACGCGAGACGGCGCAGTCGCCGGTCGAGCAGCGCGAGGAACGCCGTGGCCGACTCGGGACGGGGGCGCGGGAGCGCCCGGCGAACGGCCGCGACGAGCGGGTGCCTGCGCGGCGCCGGCACATCCCCCCTAGCGCGCGAAGAAGACGAGGTCGAGGACATTCGACCTCACGTCGTCCACCTCGACCCAGATCCGAAGGCCGCCCTCCGCTCGGACGCTGAGCGTGACGAAGTACTCCTCTTCGGCGATCTTCACCGCCTCGCGGTCGCCCTCGAACGTCCACTCGGGCGAACGGCGTGGCTCCGTGGGCTTGTTGTCGGCCCCCTTCACGACGAGGTCGACGCTGGCCTTGCAGCCGACCGGGATCGCGCGGTCGTTCTCGGAGCCCGGCACCGCCGCTCCCTCGCAAACCACGCCGAGCACCTTGATCGTGGCCTTCGTGACCGGGAGGGGGGTGGGGGAAGGCTCCGGCGCGGGGCTGGGGGACGGCTCCGGGCTCGGAGCGGGGCTGGAAGCAGGAACGAGATGGTCCGATGTCCCCGTGAGCCCCGTGGGCGATCCCGCGCCGCCGCAAGCGGCGAGGGCCGCGGCGAGAAGGCCCGCCGCCAGAGCACGTTTCCGCACCATCGCCTCTCTCGGCACCATGACGAAGCGCCTATCTTGCCACGGCCGAACCGCGACGACAACGCACCGTGTGTCACAATGCGCGACCGATGCGGCGGCTCTTCCTCTTCCTCGTCCTCGCCGCCGCGCCGGCGTTCGGGGACTCCCTCACCGTCGTCGTGTTCCTCGACGAGGACGGCGACGGGCGGCTGGGCGAGGACGAGCGGATCCGGATCCCCGGGGTCCTGATCGAGGTGGCCGGCCGGCTGCAGCCCTCGGGAGCGGACGGCCGCGGCCTGTTCGACGCCGTGCCGCCGGGCGAGCAGACCGTCGTGCTTCAGCAGGGGACGCTCCCGGCCTTCCACCTGGCCGGCCCCCCGGTGCGGGCCCACGTCTCCGGCGGCGTCGAGGTGGCCCTCCCGGTCCGGCTGCCCATCGGCGACAACCGGGCGGGGACTTACATGGCGTTCGGCGACAGCCTCACCGAGGGCGTGGGCTCGAGCGACCGGGCCGGCTACCGCGCGCGGCTCGAGGCGCGGCTGCGCGCCCACTTCGGCGCCGCGACGGTGATCGACGCCGGCGCCTCGCGCACGATCGCCCACCAGGGCGCACGCCGGATCGCCGCCGCGCTCGCCCGTCACCGGCCGGCGTACGTGCTCATCCTGTACGGAACCAACGACTGGAACGACCAGGATCCCTGCGACCCGGCCACGACGTGCTCGACGGTGCGGAGCCTGCGCCGGATCGTGCAGCGGGCGAAGGACGCCCACAGCCTTCCGGTGATCGCCACGCTGCCGCCCACGCGGGTCGGGGCCGGCCCCTTCGCGACGCCCGAGCGCAACGCCTGGGTCGAGCGCACGAACGCCCTCGTCCGCGCGCTGGCGCGCGAGGAGGGGGCCCTGCTCGTGGACGTCCACGCGGCGCTGGCCGGCATCCCGGCGGATCGGCTCTTCGCGGACAGCCTGCACCCGAACGAGGCCGGCTACGAGCGGATCGCCGCGGCGTTCTTCGAGGCGCTGATCGCCCCCGGGCCGGTCAGCGCGGATGGAAGGTGAGCCGCAGCTCCGTGGACTTCACGCCGTCGATCTCGCCCACGATGCCCAGCCGGCCCGCCGCCTTGACGACCAGCACCGGCGTGAAGGTGTCCTCTTTCACCGTGACGAGGCTGCGGTCGCTGTAGTGCCAGATGGGCTCGCCCCGGGCCTCGGTGGGCTTGTTGTTCGAGTCCTTCGGCGTCATGTCGAGGTGGACCTTGCAGCCGACCCCGGCCGAAGTGGCGTTCTCCGAGCCCGGCACGCTCTGGCCGTCGCACACCACGAACATCACCTTGAGGCCGACCTTGACCACGGGCTTGGAACTGCTCGGCGGCGCGGGCTCTGGTGTGGGCTGCGGCGCTGACGGGGTCGGCTGGGGTGCCGGGGTCGGTGTCGGCATCGCGCCGGGCCCCGGGGCGATTTGCAGGGGCCCCGGCGTCACGAGGCCGAGCGGGTTGCTGAACGGGGCGCCCCCTTCCGAGGCAGGCTCCGGCTGAGTCTGGCACGCCGGGAGCGCCGCCAGGATCAGGAGGGACGCCGCAGCCAATCGCTTCATGATCACCCCACTCGATCAATGTCAGAACTGACTTCAGATTCTGAGGCTTAATTAAGCCTCAGTCAATGAAATTCTGAAGTTTCTGGGGCGACATGTCTTGGGCCTCGAGGATGTCCCGGACCGCCGCGGCCGCCCGGGCGGACGCCCCGGGCGCTCCCAGGCGACGGCGCACCTCTTCGAGGTCGGCCCGCATGCGGGCTGCGCGGCCGGCGTCCTCGAGCAGCGCCTGCGCCTCCTGAGCCACGCGCTCGGCCGTGAAGTCCTGCTGGATCAACTCCGGCACCACGCGTCGCTCGGCGATCAGGTTGACCATCGCATAGTGCGGAACGCGGACCAGAGGCCGTCCCAGGGCGTAGGTCAGGGGAGAGAGCCGATAGACGACGACCATCGGAGTCCCGAGCAGGGCCGTCTCGACGGTCGCGGTCCCGGACGCCACGAGGGCGAGGTCCGCGATGCCGACGGCCGCGTGGGTGGCGCCGGCGAGGGTCCGGACGTTGAGGCCGGCCAGGGGCTCCTCGAAGAGCGCCATCTCGAGGGACGGAGCGACCGCCAGGACGAACTGGAGGTCGGGCCGCCGCTCCGCGAGGAGGCGGACCGCGCCCGCCAGGGGCGGCAGGTTGTGGGCCACCTCGCGCGGTCGGCTGCCCGGAAGCAGCGCGACGACGGGCCGCGCGGGATCGAGGCCATGGCCGCGCAGGAAGCCGGCCCGGTCGGCCGGCGGCCGCACGAGGTCCACGAGCGGGTGGCCGACGAAGGACACGGGAACGCCCGCCTCGCGGTAGAGCGCTTCCTCGAAGGGGAAGATGACCAGCATGCGGGTGACGGTGTCGCGGATGGCCCGGATCCGCCCCCGTCTCCAGGCCCAGACCTGTGGCGAGACGTAGTAGACGACGGGGATGCCCCGGCGCCGCAGCTCGCGGGCGAGCCGCAAGTTGAAGTCGGGGTAGTCCACGAGGACCGCCGCACGCGGTGGATCTCGGTCCACCTCCTCGAGGACGCGGCGGAACACCTCGCGGATGCGGGGCAGGTGCCGGAGCACCTCGAGGAGCCCGACGACCGCGAGATCGCGCACGTGTGCCACGAGGTCCGCGTTCTGTTCGCGCAGCCGGTCGCCGCCGAGCCCGAAGACGGCCAGGTCGGGTGTTTCGATTCGAATGTGGCGTACGAGCTCCGCGGCGTACAAATCGCCGGAGGGCTCGCCACAGGAGACCAGAAGCCGAGGCGTCCGCGGGGAGGGGCTCACGGCGGCGGCCAGTATAGTGCCTCGGCGCGTGGCCGGTGTCCTCGGGGCGGGGCGGCTCTGTCCCTCGGCTGCGACAAGCCGGATCGCCGTCCCAGGGGACGAACGACCTGAAGCGCAACGACTTCCATCGAAGCGACGCGCCTCGCTCCGCGGGCACGCGGATTGCACTTGCGTCTGGCGCGACAATCGCGGACGACACGGAGGACGAGAAATGAGCGCAAGGATCGCGGCGGCCGTCGTACTCACGCTGGTGGCCCAGCCCGCGCTGGCGGACAACGCCAAACGGCGGGACGGAGGGTCGAGCTCGTCGTCCTCCTCCGGCTCGCGGCACCCTTCCGGCGGCTCGGGCTCGGGCTCGCACGTGTCGTCGTCCGGCGGCAGCCACGCCTCGTCGCCGCCCCTCACCGACGCACAGCGCCGGCATCCGCGCGCGGGCACCGGCCACGGTGGCCGCTACCACCCGGGCCATCGCTCCTACGGCCATCGCTACTACGGCTACCCGTACTATCGCAGCTACTACTACGGCTACTACCCGTATTCCTCCTGGGGCTACTACGGCTACTACGGTTCCCCGTACTACTACGGCCATCGTTACGGCTCCAGCTACGGCGGGTCCGGTTCCGTGCGCGTCCTCGTGGACCCCGAGAAGACGCGGGTTTACGTGGACGGCTACTACGCCGGCGTGGCCGACGACTTCGACGGCCTCTTCCAGCGACTCTACGTCGCCCCCGGCCGCCACGAGCTCACGCTGAAGCTCGAGGGTTACCGGAGCCACCGGATGAAGATCTACGTTCCCTACGGCCGAACGGTCAAAGTCCACCACGACATGATCAAAGGGAGCGGGGAGGATCCGGTCGAGGACCTGGCTGGGCCCATCGACCGTGAGGACGAGGACTGGGCCGATCGGGACCGCGACCGCTATGGGGATCGGCGCGATCGTGACGAGGACGACGATGGCGATGGGGACGCCGGTTACGGGCCCGACGACGACCGCGACCGGGGCCGCGACCGGGAGCGCGACCGCGACCGGGATCGTGTCTCCCGATCCGAGGAGCGCAGTCCCCGCGCCGAGCTGCGCCTCACCGTCCGCCCCGACGACGCCTCGGTCTACCTCGACGGCGAGTTCCGCGGCTCCGCCCGCCAGCTCCGGAGCCTCGACGTGCCGCCGGGCAAGCACAGGGTCGAGGTCGTGCGTCCGGGGTTCCGGACCTGGGACCGCGAGGTGGAGGTCCGGGACGGCGAGCCCGTAACCCTCGACGTGGAGCTGGAGCGGCCCTGAGCCCCGCGCTCCCTCAGGGAGCCGCGGCGGGGACGGCGGGCGCCGAGAGCGGCTTGAAGAGCGACTGGTAGATCCGGCCGGCCACGGCGGAGGCGTCGTGGCCATTGCCGCGTCGCAGGAAGACCACGACGACGATCTCGGGGTCCTCGGCCGGCGCGTACGAAGCGAACCAGCCGAGACGCGAGCACGAGCCGGTCTTCCCGCCCACCACGATCTCGGGGTCGAAGGCGCTGATCGCGCTGCCTTCGTTCACCGCGGACACGAAGCCGTCGGCGAGTCCCCTGAGCACCGTGCCCGGCGGGAGCCGCCAGCGCTCCTTGGGGACGAACCCCGACTCGGGCCCCACCTGCGGCTGGAAGACGATCCCGCCGTTGATCGTCGCCGAGATCAGCACGGCGAGCTGCACGGCCGAGGTCTGGATCCCCGCCGCATGGCTCGAGAGGTGCCCCACGTCCTGCGCACGCACCGAGAGCGGAATGCGCCCGCCGGTCTCGCCGGTCAGGTTGATCCCCGTGGGCGCGCCGAGGCCGAGGAGATGGGCGTACCGCTGCACCTTCTCGTAGCCCAACCGCTCGCCGACGCGCTCGAAGTACGGGTTGCACGACACGGCGAGGGCGCGCCGGAGGTCGATGGGCCCGTGGCCGGGCCACATCCAGCAGCCGCCGTTGCACTCGATGGGCGTCTCGGGCGTGATGACGCCCTCGGACAGGCCTGCGATGCCCACGACGATCTTGAACACCGAGCAGGGCTGGTATGCGTGGAGCAAGCCGTAGTACGGGTTCACGACGGCGATCACGCGGCCCGTTCGCGGGTCCAGGGCCACGACCGAACCGGCCGTGCGGCCGAGGGCGCTCTGGCACGCCTCTCCCACGAGGCGGTCCCTCTCGGAAACGTCGGGCGGCAGGATGAGGGCGGGCAGGGTCGGAGTCGGGGTGACGTTGCGCCGGCGCGACGCACGGCTTGCCGTCCGCCCGTCGGAGGCAAGAAGCACCATGGCACCGGCGAGCAGCGCCACAGGGCGCAGGACTGATCGCATTCGCGAGGAGATTAGCATGGATCCGGTGTAGAATCGCGGCTTTCCGGGGCGGAGCCGTCGCCCCGCAAGGAGAGAACCGAGCCATGTCCGTCCGCCGCGCCGCCCTGCCCCTGGCCCTCGTCCTCGTCGTCGCTCAAGCCCCCGCCGCCCTCGCCGACAAGCTCGACAAGGACAGCAAGAAGTGGCTCGACGACGTGGCCGCCCTCATCCTTCCCGAGGAGGAGAAGACCTTCAAGGGCCTCAAGGAGAAGTCCGACCGGGAGGAGTTCCAGAAGATCTTCTGGGCCCGCCGCAATCCCCTCGGGGCCGCGGCGACCGAGAACCCCTACCGCCCGGAGTTCGAGAAGGCCAAGGCCGAGGCCGACCAGCGTTTCCGCGCCGCCGGCCAGGCCGGCTCCGGGACCGACTGCGGCCGCGTCTTCATCCTCCTGGGCGAGCCGAACGAGGCGAAGAAGGACCCGGGCGGCTCGGTGGCCGGAGGGCGCATCCCCGAAATCTGGACGTACAAGAGCCGTCCCGGCTTCAGCTTCAAGGGCGGGCAGATCGACGTGCCCTTCGACTCGCAGTGCCGGCTGCCGGAGGGCTCGCCGTTCGGCGAGCAGGTGGCCAAGGCGCGGATCGTGGACCCCAACATCGACTACCGGGTGGGCAAGGACGGGCGGCTCACCAAGCTCGCCGACATGCTCCCGAAGCCCACGCCCGTCCAGGCGCTGCTCAAGGAGCCGAAGGAGGACTTCCCTCTCGTAGCCCAGACGAAGCTCGTGATGAGCGGCAAGGACGGCGCCACGTACGTCGCGGGCATCGTGCGTGCCGACGCCGGCGTCCTGAGCGTGCAGGACGAGGGCGGCGCCAAGCGGGCCGCGATCGTCGTGGCCGCCCAGGCGCTGGACGAGGGCGGCAAGGTGGCGGCCTCGACCTCCGACCGCGAATCCACGGCCGACGTCGTGAACGGTGCGGTGCTCGCGTCCTACGGCTTCAGCCTCAAGCCCGGCAAGTACAGCGTGCGCGTGGCCCTCCACGACCCCAAGGCCGGCAAGGGCTCCGTGGCCACGGTGCCCCTCGAGGTGCCGGACTTCGCGTCGGGGGAGCTGGCCATTTCGGATCTGATCGTCGTTTCCGACGTCCAGGAGCACCCCGCCCAGGATCCCAAGAGCCCCCTCGCTGCGTTCTACCTCGGGAAGAACCTGCTCCTGCCGCGGTTCGGCAACGGCTTCGCGAAGACCGACGCGCTGCAGGTCCTCGGCTTCATCTACAACGCGCAGACCGATCCGGCCACGGGCAAGGCCAGCGTCGTGGCGCGGTTCGCGATCCAGAAGGACGGGAAGACGCTGACCTCGAGCGAGGACCAGGCCTTCGAGGAGCCCGCTGCGGCGCCCGGCATCGGCCCCGTGCCCCTCGAGAAGTTCCAGCCGGGGAAGTACGTCATCCAGCTCAAGGTCCAGGACAAGGTCGCCAAGAAGGACCTGGTGAAGGAAGGGAGCTTCGAGGTCTTGCCCTAGGGTCCGCTCGAACCCGCTTCGCCGGGTTCTGAGGCTGAGGGAGGCGAGGCGGATGTGGGTCCTTGTCGGAGCGGTTACCGCCGTCGCTGCGTCGTTTCCGATCGCGGCGCTCTCCGCACTCGTCTTCCGCTTTCCGGTGCCCTTCGCCGGGTACATGAGCGGACCAGAAGCGGTCCTTCCAGCCCTGTCCGCAGTGCTGTTCTACGGCATGGCGCTCGGGGGATTCCTGGTGCAAGCATTCCTCGGGGGCCTTGCTGGACTCGTTGCGCAACATCGGGGGTCGCGGGACAGGAAGCGGACCGCCAGGTTGTGCCTGGTGTTCTCGGTGCTCGGCTCGGCGTGCGGGGTCTTGACCTTGTCCGTTCTCGACAAGATCATCGGCCCCTGGTAGAGCGATGCTGAGAAGGCGATCGGGTGTTGGTCCTGTCCGGGCCGTCCGCGACGCGGACGCGGCACGGCCCTTCTCCCGATGACGAAGGCCGTGGTGCCCGAGGCCGCGATCCTCCAGGCGTGGCGCACCAATGACCGCGTCACCCGTTTCCTGATCGAGCGGCTCTCGGGTCCTCTGTGGGGCGAGCCGGTGCCGGGCTATCCGCGCCGCACCGTCCGGGCCATCGCCGCGCACCTGCACAACAGCCGCTGTGTGTGGATCAAGACCATCGGCCGGAGCGCCGGCATCGAGGCGCCGCGGCACGTGGACCGCGGCCGCGTGGCGCCACGGGCCCTGGTCCGTGCGCTCGCGTCGAGCAGTCGCGGCGTCGTCAGGATCCTGCAGATGGGCTTCCGTAACGGGGGTGCGCTCCCGCCGGTGGCCTGGAGCTGCTTCGCGCGCGACGTGGTGCACCTGCTGGCGGTACTCGTGGCCCACGAAGCCCATCACCGCGGGCAGATCGTGCTGCTGGCCCGACAGCTCGGGCATCGGCTTCCCGTGCCGGTCACAGCGGGCCTGTGGCAGTGGAATCGGCGCTGGAAGGAAGTGACGGACCGCTGAGCCGACGAGGCTAGGCGGCCTTCTGGGCTCCGGCCTTGAGGACCTCGAGGGCCTTCTCGAGGATGGGATCGGAGCCCTCCTTCGCCTCGTCCGGGGCAGCCACGGGGACGGTCGGCTCGACGCCGCGGCCGTGGATCGCGTTGCCCTTGGGCGAGACGTACTTGGCCACGGTGAGGACCAGGCCGCCCTCGGGGAGCGGCACGGCCTTCTGCAACGGCGCGCGGCCGAAGGTCCGCTCGCCCACGACCGGCGAGCCTCCCGACTCGAGGAGCGCCGCAGCCACGATCTCCGCGGCTCCCGCCGTCGCGCGATCCACGAGGACCGCCACGGGCAGATCCCACGCCGCCCGCGAAGCGTCGGCGTTGAAGACCTGCTCGGACGTCCGGCGCCCGGTCACCTTCGCGACCACCCCGCTCTTGAGGAAGAGCGACGCCACCTTGACGCCCTCGGAGAGCGGGCCCCAGGCGGAGCCGCGGAGGTCGAGGACCAGACCGCGGGCTCCCGCGCGGCGGAGCCCCTCGATCTCGCCGCGCGCCTCGTCCGCCGCGCGCGCAGGGAACTCCGCGAGCTTCAGGTAGCCGACGCCGTCCGGGAGCATCCTTCCGCTCGGCGCGACCGGCGCCAGGCGCTCGCGCACGACGGAGAAGTCCAGGGGCTCGCTCCCGGCCCGGAGGACCATCAGCTTCACGACCGACCCCGGCGCCCCTCGGAGGAGGCGCTCGCCCACGGGCAACCCGATCTGACGGGAGTGCTGGCCGTCGATGGTCTTGAGGATGTCACCGACCCGCAGACCCGCCTTCTCGGCGGGTGAGCCCGGCCGCGTCGAGACCACCATCAGGAAGGAGAACCGCCGCGTCAGCACGAGGCCCACGTCGGCGTCGGAATCCTTCGGGGGCTTCTGGTACGCGGCGAAGTCGTCGGGATCGAGGTACGCGCTGTCGCCGTCGAGCGCCTCCGCGAGGCCGCGCTGGGCCGCGTTCATGGTCCGGTCGAGGTCCACCGGCTCCACGTACGCGTCCATGACGAGGCGGACGACCTCGTTGAACACCGCGAGCTGGCCGTAGGTGGTGTCTCCCAGGACCCGTCCCAGCAGCGAGCCGACGGCGACGTAGCCGATGACGCCGGTGGAGACGAGGGCGACGAGGACGCGGGTGCGTGGGGTCATGCTCCGATTATAGCGAAACGGCCGCCCTCCTACTTCTCCGGACGCTTCAGCCAGTCCCCGGGATCCTCCGGCCTGCCCTGGAAGCGCATCTCGAAGTACAGGCCGGGGCCGCCCTCGAGGCCTGCGACGCCCACGGTGCCCACGGTCTCGCCGGCGAGCACGCGCCGACCCGGCTTCACGGTGGTCTCGCCGAGGTGGGCGTAGAGCGAGTGGTGCTTGCCGCCGTGGTCGAGGACCACCATGAGGCCGTAGCCGCGGAAGCGGTCGGCGAAGACCACCGTCCCTTCGTGTACCGCCGCCACCGGCGCGTCCGAGGGGGCCTCGATCTCCATGCCGTTCTGCACGGTGTAGGTGTCGAACTTCGGGTGCTTGCGGCGCCCGAAGGGCACGCGCACGCGCCCGGCCGCCGGCCAGGCGAGCGTGCCCCGAAACGCGGCGATGGGGACGGCGACCTCGCCTTCGGCGAGGCCCAGGAGGAGCTGGCGCAGCTTGGCCTCGGCCTCCTCGAGCTCCTGGAGGTAGGCTGCGTGGGTCTCCTTCTTTCCGACGATCTGGGTGAGGAGCTCCGTCTTGCGCTTGCGATCGGCCTCCAGGTTCCGCCGGGCCCGCTCGAGGCCGGCCCGCAGGGCGAGGGCCTCCTGGGTCCGTGTCTCCAGCTCCGCCCGCGTGGTCGCCAGGGCGGCGAGGTCCCCCCGGAAGGCCGCCATGCGCTGGTTGTCGCGCCGTGCGAGGGCGGTGACGTAGCGGTAGCCCCGGAAGAAGTCCGAGGGGCGCTCGACGGAGAGGAGCAGGCGCAGGTACGACAGCTCGCCGAGCTTGTAGAGGGCCCGGGCCCGCGCGGCGAGGACCGGGCGCGTCTGGTCCACGGAGCGTTCGAGGTCGCGCGCGCGGCGGACGATCCGGTCCATGTGGGCGTGGGTGCGCTCGAGGAGGAGGCGGATCTCCCGCAGCTCTTCGGTCCGGAGCCGCTCTTCCAGCTCGAGCCGCTCCACCTCGCCCAGGAGGCTCTTCTCCTGCTTCCGCAGGCGGGCCACCTCCCGCGCCAGGGCCTCGCGGCGCTCCTGGACCTTGCGGAGACGTTCGTCGGGTGGGCTCGGAGAAGGCTGCGGAGACGAAGCCGAGGGGGGAGAAGGCGGCGGGGAGGACGGGGGCGCCGGGCCGTCGCCTCTGACGACGCCCGGCGCCAGCAAGGCGCAGAGAAGGGCGGCCCGCCTCACATCAGGGGCTTGCCGTCCAGGTCCTGGGGGATCGGAACGCCCAGGAGCTTGAGCACCGTGGGCGAGATGTCCATGATGTGCGGCGCCTCGGCGGCGATCTTGCGGTTGCTGAAGAAGACCCCGCCGCTGATCTCCGTGGCCGTGGCGCAGTGGTCGCCGCTCCACTTGCGATTGTTGTTTTCGATGATCGTGCGGTTCACGCCCCCCAGGGTGTCCTGCCAGCCGACGCGGTAGCCGTCGTTGAAGCCCACCTGCAGGTCGGGCGCGTACTGGAGATAGTCGCCCTGGTAGATGTCGTCGCGCTTGTAGACGTCCCGGAAGACGCGCTCTCCGGTATCCGGGTCGGTCAGGGTCACGAGCTCCCGTGCGATCTTGTCCTGGAGCAGCTTGTACTCGGCTCCGGCCGACACGATCCCCCGGGACTCTCGGCCGCGCAGGTTGAAGTAGATCTGGCCCAGGCCCACCGCGTAGGCGTGGGTCCTGCTCCAGTCGACGCCCTCCCAGAACTTCCCGCGCCCGAAGAGGTCCGCCAGGGTCTTACGCTGGCCCTCCTGGCCCTCGAAGACCATGTAGTTGTTCTGGACCAGCCAGGTGTTGAGGTTCACGCCGCGGCGGAAGGAGTGGAAGCCGTGGTCGGAGACGACCATGAAGACCGAGTCCTTTGGGACCTTGGCCTGAAGGCGGCCTACGAGGTCGTCGGCGCGGCGATAGACCTTCTCGATGGCGTCGCCGTACTTCGCAGCGAGGGCGGCGTCGTACATGGGGTGCTTCTCGTCGATGAGGCGGAACATCATGTGGGAGACGCGGTCGGTGGTCTCGATGACGCCCACGAAGAGGTCCCAGTCGTCGGCCTCGAGGCTCTTGAAGATGATCTTCTCGCGGTCCTCGAAGGCTCGCTCGCAGTCGGCGAGGAACGCGGCCTCGTCGATCCGGCCCTCGTTGAGCGGCCAGGTCGGCTCGGCCCAGCCCGTGGTCCGGTAGATCCCCACCTGGTCGGCCAGCCGCGCGGAGAAGTCGTCGGGCTTCGAGATCGGGATCGGCGGGTTGCGCGGATCGAGGTTCAGGGGCTGTGCGTAGATCTGCAGCTCGCGGTCCGCCCGCACGACGTAGAACTGGGCGATCGTCCGGAACTTGACGATGAAGTTGGCCTTGAAGACCACGGGAACCCAGGGGCTCCACTCGCCGGCCTTCAAGGTGAGCGTCTCGCCCTGGATCTCGAGCTCCGCCTGTCCCGAGCCCTCGTTCCACTTCACGGTCATCGGCACCGTGATGTCCTTCGACGTGGCGATCTCCTCGAGGCGTTGCTTGTCCTCCTCGGTGAGCGTCCCGGCCCTCCGCCTGTCCCGTAGCTCCGCCTCTTCCTGCTTGAGGATGGGGTTCTCGGGCCCGCGGATGAAGGTCTGGGCGACGCCGCCGTCGAAGAGGAGCCGCTTCAGGTAGCCGCCCATCTCCGTGTTGCCCTCCTCGAAGGAGGAGAGGTCGGTGGCCCAGTAGCTGAACGTCCCGATGGTCCCGCGGATGTCGGGGAGCGGCAGCCCGGCGAGCAGCTCGCCGTGGGGAACCTCCTCGGGCGGGAACGTCATGGGCACGGTGAGGATCTTGCTCTTCACCCCGTCCGCTCCCGCGTGGACCCAGAAGGACGTGCCCCCCCGCGTCGAGGTGACCTTCGGCCGCTGGGTCGGCAGCCAGCCCCAGAGGAACTTGGGCGGCTCCTTCTTCACGCCGGCCAGGTCGGGCATGTAGGTCTGGAAGTCCCGGACCAGGAAGTCGAAGATGTTGTGCTTGCCGGGGTTGACGCCGGTCGCGAAGCTGGCCCAGGCCACGGGGGACTCCGAGGGCTGGGTGGAGCCCAGGGTGGAGAACGTGCCGCTCTCGGCGAGCTTCTTGAGGTTCGGGAGCTTCCCTTCGTCCATGAATCGCCGGGTGAGGGTGGGATCCATGCCGTCGAAGCCCATGATGAAGACGCGCTGCTGCGCCCGGCGAGCGGGCTTGGCCTCGCCCGAGGACGAGGAGGCGCAGCGGACGAGCGGTACGGCCGCGAGTGCGGCCAGCGCCAGCAGGCCCGGACGGCGGAGCGAAGACGAAGACATCGGACGCACCTCACAGGACAGGGGGAATGCCTCCCCTCGAAAGGGGCCATTCTATCCGAGGGGGCCCGGGACCCGGTAGGCGGCCCTCAGCGGCCGCGGGGGCGACGGACCTTCCGCGGGCGGGGCGGGTGGCGCGGCGGGTCGGGGGCCAGGGTCTCGGGGGGCAGGGTCGAGGCCGTGAGGGGCTCGCTCCCCGGGGGCCGACGCGAGGGGACGTAGGGCCGCGAGAGCGGGGTGGCCGGCGTCTGCTCGCCGGCAAGCTGCGACCGGTCCACGGGCAGGGCCTCGCCGATGGGGATCAGCGTCGGCTCGATCACGGGGAAGTAGGCGGGGGCTTCGGGGGACGCTGGCTCCACAGCCGCCTCGGGGAACAAGCCGTAGACGTACTGCTTGAGGGTGAGGTTCGTGGGGCCGTAGCCCTTGTCGTAGAGGTAGTGCTCGCAGGCCTGGCCCATCTCGCCCGCGTTGGCGTAGCGCTTGGCCGGATCGCGCTGCAGCGCCTTGCGCAGGATCTCCATCACGCCGTCGGGGATGTCCGGGTTGAAGGCCCGGGGCGAAGGGGGGTGGCCCGCCACGACCTGCTCGAGGATGTCGGCCGTCGCCTTGCCCTGGAACAGCCGCTCCTTCGTCAGCATCTCGAACAGCACCGCCCCCAGGCTGAAGAGGTCGCTGCGGTTGTCCGCCCGCAGCTCCACGATCATCTCGGGGGCCATGTAGGCGGGCTTGCCGGTCAGGCTGGAGTCGCGGGTCCCGCTGCGGGTGGCGATGCCGAAGTCGATGAGCTTCACCGTCCCCTCGCGGGTCATCATGATGTTGCTGGGGCTGATGTCGCGGTGGACGATGGCCGACCGCTCGTACACGTACTGCAGCGCCCGGCAGACCCGGCTCGCGATGAACACCGACAGCTCCACGTCGGGGAAGCGCTCGAGCTCGCGGTGGCGCTCGACGTACTCCACCAGGCTCCACCCGTCGATGTACTCGAGGATGATGCAGAGCCGCCCGTCCACCTCTTCGAAGTCGAAGATCCGTCCGATGTTCTCGTGATCGAGGACGGCGTACCGGCGGGCCTCCTCGACGAAGAGCTTCACGTGGCCGGGCTCGTCGGCGTACTTGACCTGCTTGATGACCAGGGGGCGCTGGAAGCCGGCCTGGCCGACGAGGAGCCCCTTGTAGACCTTTCCCATGCCGCCGGCGCCCAGCTCCTGCAGGATCGTGTACTTGGGCGGCATGGGGTCCACCCCCGAGGATGCCACAGTGTCGAGGCCCCCGCCGCGGGTGTCAAGCGGAAAGGCCCGCGCTTGACAGGCGCCACACGGAACGGGAGACTGGCTTTTTCCATGCGCTATCTGGGCCTCGACGTGGGCGACCGGACGATCGGCGTGGCGCTCTCCGACGAGACGGCGACCATCGCCGGCGGCCTCGCGACGCTGCGGCGCGTGGGCCCGCGCAAGGACCTGAAGGCGGTGGCGGAGCTGGTGCGTCGCCACGACGTGGGCGAGGTGGTCGTCGGCCTGCCACGCACCCTCGACGGCTCCGTCGGGCCCCAGGCACAGAAGGTCCTGGCCTTCATGGACGACCTCAAGCCGGTCGTCCGCGTCCCGGTGGTGCCCTGGGACGAGCGTTTCACGTCGGTGGTGGCCCAGCAGGTCCTCGTGGAGGGCCAGGTCTCCCGCCAGGGCCGCAAGGCCGTGGTCGACAAGGTCGCCGCGATCCTGATCCTCCAGAACTACCTCGACTACCGGAAGGTCGCGGACGCCGAGGCCAGTCCTCGCGAGGCGAGGGCGGGCAAGCCCACCCCCTGAGGCCCATTCCGGCCGTGCGCCGCCTCCTCGCCGCCGCAGCCCTCCTCGCGGTCCTCTACGTGGCCTGGTACCGCGAGACGCGAGGGCCCACGCGATCGGCCCACGCGCCCCCCGTGCCCCTCCTGGTCCCCCAGGGCGCCAGCGCGGCCGGCGTCGGCCGCCAGCTCCACGCCCTCGGCCTGGTCCGCCATCCGGCGATCTTCCGCGCTGTCGTCTTCCTGCGCGGCGACGGAGCGCGGCTCCGGGCGGGGGAGTACTCCCTGGAGGGCCCGCTGTCCCTCGACCAGATCGTGGACCTGCTGGTGAAGGGGGAGGTGGCCCGCCGGGACGTCACGTTCCCCGAGGGGCGGAACCTCGTGGAGATGGCCGGTCTCGTCGAGGCGTACGGCGTCGACGGCGCGGCCTTCCTCGCGGCGTGCGGGGACCCCTCGGCGATCCGCGACCTGGATCCCGAAGCACCCGACCTCGAGGGCTACCTGTTCCCCGACACCTACGACGTCCCCCGCCGGGCCGACGCGGCCCCCGCCCTCGTGGCGCGCATGGTGGAGCGCTTCCGCCAGGTGCTGGCCCCCGAGCTCCCCGTGGTCGCGCAGGGCAGGATGACGCTCCGCGAGGTGGTGACCGTGGCTTCCCTCGTCGAGCTCGAAACGGCCCGGGGCGAGGAGCGGCCGCGGATCGCAGCGGTCTTCCTGAACCGCCTGAAGAAGAGGATGCTCCTCCAGACCGACCCGACGGTGATCTACGCCCTCAAGAAGGCCGGCACCTGGGACGGGAACATCCGCAAGAGAGACCTGGACCTGGACTCGCCCTACAACACCTACCGCCGCCCGGGGCTGCCCCCCGGCCCGATCGCGTCGCCGGGACGGGAGGCGCTCCTGGCCGTGCTGCACCCCGCACCGGTGAAGGACCTGTACTTCGTCAGCCGCAACGACGGCACCCACGAGTTCAACGAGACCCTCGCGCAGCACGAACGGGCCGTGGACCGCTACCAGCGGCGACGCGGCCGGGGCGGGGCCTAGGATGGGCGTCCGCGCCCCCGAGGATCGATCCGGCGAGGACGTCGCACTGGTTCGCCGGGCTGGTGTCAGCGTCTTCCGGGGTTTCGCCGAGCCGTCGAAGGCTTCGGCGGTGGCACTGGCCCTCATCGTCTTCTTCCTCCTCGTCTCGAACGGCCGGCCGATCGACGCGGGGGACACGCGGGCCACGGAGCGCGTGGCCGCGAGCCTCGTGCAGGCGGGGGATCTCGACCTCGACGAGTACCCGGAGATCGAGCCGCCCTTCGCCCGCGAGGAGGGCGGCCGCCGCGTGTCGATCTATCCCGCGCTGCCCGCGATCCTGTCGGCTCCCGTCTTCGCCGTCTGCCGCGCGCTCTTCGCCCTCGACGAGACGGGAGCGGCCCTGGCGGGGAAGCTCGCGGCGTCGCTCTACTCCGCCGCGGCCGCCGCGGTCCTGTTCCTGGCCGTGGCCCGCCGCCGCGGCGACGGCGACGGCGTGGGGACGGCGTTCGTGTTCGCCCTGGGCACGTGCGTCTGGTCCACGAGCCAGGCTCTGTGGCAGCACCCGGTCGCCGTCTTCTTCCTCGGCCTGGCCTTACTGTGGTTGCTCCGTGCCGAGGAGGACGATGTCTGGGCCGGTCGCGCGGCGCTTCCCCTGGCCCTCGCCGTGGCCGCCCGCCACGCCGACTTGGCCCTGGCCGCCGTGGTCTCGATCGGAGCGGCCGTGCGCTGGCCGCGGCGGATCCCGCAGATGCTCGCCTGGGGGGCGCCCGGTGTCGCGTTCCTCCTCGCCTACCAGTGGGCCTACTTCGGCTCGCCCTTGCGCCACGGCTTCTCGGGGAGCCTGGGTCGCTTCTCCGAGCCCTGGGGACACGGGCACCTGGGTCTGCTCGTCTCCCCCGGCAAGGGGCTGTTGGTCTTCACTCCGGTGGTGATCGTCGCGGCCGTCGGCCTCGTGTCGGCACTGCGCAGCGGCGAAAAGTGGCTGGCCGGGACGCTCGGCGCCGGTGTCCTCGCCCACTGGCTGCTCATGGGACGCTGGGTCGAGTGGCACGGGGGCGAGAGCTGGGGGCCGCGCCTCATGACCGACGCGCTGCCGCTCCTGCTCCTCTTCCTGCCCGAGGGCCTCGACCGTCTGCCGACCTTCGGTCTCCTGACGGCGGTCCTGTCCGTGGGCATCCAGGTCCTCGGGGCCTTCTCCTACGACTACCGTTGGGAGCGGCTCCACCAGCGGCCTCCGATCGGCACGCACCCGGAGCTGTGGACGGTCGCGGACAGCCCGATCCTGTTCCACGCGGGCGAGCGTGTCGCGATCCTGGCGCTCCCGGCCGTTCGCGACGGCCGGGCCCACGTCCGCGAGCATCGCGTCGTCCCGTTCGGCCCGACGGGCTCGCGGATGAGCTTCGAGGGCGAGCGGCTCGCGCTGCGCGGGGCCGATCCCACCCTCGGCGACGTCCACCTGCTGAACGGCGCGCGTCTGGACGACGGCAAGCTCCGCCTCAAGGGGCGTTGGGACGGCTTGTTCCTCCGCGTCCTCCCCGGGGCGCGGATCCGGCCGTTGGAGCTGCGCATCGACGGGCGCGGGCGGGGGACGCTCTACGTGGGCGAGAAGACGTTCTGGAGCGAGAGCCCGCGCTGGACGACGTATCCCATGAACGGGTCGTTCCGCGTCCGGCACCCCTACCGTTTCGCCGAGTCCGGCGGGCCCGACGTCGTGGTGACGATCGGCAAGGCGGCGGGCGAGGCCGCGCTCGTCTCGGTGGCGCTCGTTCCCCCCGGCGAGCCCGAGAACGTGATCCAGGCGCCATAGGCGCGCAGGATCACCGGGACGACCCGGACGCCGCCGAGAGCGACGCCGTCGTCGGCCGGAAGGTGGAGGACGGCGTCCGCCGCCCCCCGCAGGTCGAGCTGCTGCGGTCCCCACTCGAGCCGGTCCTGCGGTTCCGGGTCCGGCCGCGACAGGCGGACCTCCACGAAGCGCCCCGGTGGCGACTCGACCAGGAACGCCGCGGCGGCGCCCGCCAGCCGGAAGCCCGCCCCCTCGGGATCGCAGCGGTCCACCGCCGTCACCGCCACACCGTCGCGCGCCACGCGATAGCGGTCCTCCTCGGCCTGGTGCGGCCAGGCGAACACGGTGCGGAGCGGCCGCGGCACGAGGGACTCCGGCACGATGCGCACGGCGTCGATGCGGCCCCGGGCCTGAGCGCCCACGGCCGTGAAAACCATGCGACGCACCCCCGCGGGCAGCAGCAGGGGGAACGCGACCCCGTCGCGGCCCCCCTCGAGGTAGAGGCGCTCGAGGAGCAGCGGGCCGGCGGCCAGCTCGACCCGCGTCGTCTTGACGCCCGGTGGGACGTCGAGGGCCGCGCCGCGCACGTCCACGCGGTACAGGCCGGGCGGCAGGTCCACCCGGCCCGAGGAACGGCGGTCGCCGGCCGCGAGCGTCCACGGCGCGCCGCGCAGCTCCAGCGGGACCGCCAGAGAGCGGAGCTCGAGGGGGCTCACGCCGAGGACCCGGTCCCCGTCGTAAGCCTCCAGGAGCCGTCTCGTGGCGAGGCGCCGGTCGATGAGCGGCGTGTCGCGCACGGCGCCGGCCACGAGGACGCAGGCGACGCCGCCGAAGAGGAGACCCCGCACGCCGCGAGCCCACGTCAGCGCCGCCGCACCGGCCAGGCTCGCCGCGACGAGGATCGCCGAGCCTCCGCCGAGGACGAAAGAGGGGAGCGCGGGGTCGAGGTCGAGGGCGGGGGCGAGGAAACGGAGGAGCGCGCTCTCGCCGTCGGCCCGGTTGTGCAAGGCCCGGGGCGCATCGGCTGCCAGGGTCACGATCGCGAGGCCCAGGCCCAGGAGCGCCGCCGAGGCATCCCGCCGCACCGGCAGCGCCGGCGCCAGGAGCACGGCCAGGGCCGGGAGCGCGGGGACGACGAAGCGGGCCGGCGGGCAGGCGCCCCCCCACCACATGCTGAACGACGCGCCCACGGCCACGGTCGCGCCGCCGAGGAGCAGGGCGCGCATCGCGTCGCCCGGACGCCGCCGCCAGAGGAGCAGCGCGCCCGGCGCCGCCAGGGCCCAGAGCGGGCCGCCGGCGAGGAGGCCGAACTGCCGGTCGAGGAGCAGCGCGAGGACGCCCCAGGGAATGCGGGCGATCGAGACGTCGCCTGCGAAGCCGGGGCCGTAGGCCGCCGAGAGCGAGGCGCGGCCGTAGAACGCGTGGAAGAAGACGAGCAGAAGGGCCACCGACCCGACGAGGGCCGAGGCCGCCGCCGCCCGCGCCCGCCACGAGACCCGCCGGACGAGGGTGAGCACCAGGCCGAGGACCGCCAGGGGCAGGAACTTGGGGTGGAGCCAGGGGAGCACGGCCGCGGCCGCCGCGGCGGCCATGACGTGCAGCGTCCGGGGATCTCGTCGCGTCGTTCCGAGGAAGACCGCGGTGGCCAGGGCCGCGGGCGTCTCCGGGTAGATGGCGAGGGCGTAGAAGGGCAGCGGCGGCGTGAGCACGAGGGCCGCCCAGGTCGCGAGGGCCACGCCCTCTCGTCCGGTGACGTCGCGCACGAGGCGATGGACGAGGACTGCGGTGAGGGCCGCAACGAGCGACAGGAGGAGGCGCGCCGCGGGGTAGCCGCCGAGGGCGTACGCCGGGAGGATCAGGACGGCGAGGCCGGGGGTGTGGACGGGGTAGAGCCTGCCGGCAGGGCTCGCCGGAGACGTATGGGCCTCGAGACGTCCCGCGAAGAACGAGCGGTACTCGCGCCGGGCGAACTCGTCGCCCAGGTCCAGGTCGCCGTCGGACGACAGGCTGTGGGCCATGGCGAGGTAGTGCGGCTCGTCGCCCTGCGGTCCTGCGGGTCCCGGAAGCCGCGTGGCGAGGAGCGCGAACGCCGCGAAGGCCGCGAGAAACAGCGCGCCGGGGCGCGGCCGCAGCGCTTCGAGGGTGCCGGAGCGGACCAGGGCCACCGCGAGGGCCGCTGTCCCTACGAGGACGAGCACCGGACCCTGGAACGCGATCAAAGGCACGAGGTGCCCGGTCAGGAGCGGCACGGCGGGCGCGGCAGCGAGGCCCAGGGCGAGGAGCGGCCGGTGCGTCGGTGCGGGCCGACGCGTGAGGATGAGCGCTGCGGCGAGGCCCGCCAGGGCCGCGAAGGCGATCTGCCCCGGCGTCGGCGGGTCGGTGACCCCGCGCCACGGGCCCGTGGCCGCGCCGCCCGACGTGGGCACCACGTGGACGAGCGTGTCGCGCAGGGCCAGCGGAAGCGCCACCGCCAGCGCGAGGGCCAGCCCCGCCGCGGCCGCGCGAAGGGCCGCCTTCACGACCGGCGGACGGGGTTCGACTCCCCCCACTTGAGCTTGGTGCGGAGCAGCTCGAAGTAGTCGCGCGACGGTGCCTTCACGAGCCGGAGCGTACGCGGGCTGCGCGTGACGACGACCGTGTCCCCGGGGGCGAGGGCGAAGCCCTGCTGGCCGTCGAGGGTCACGTAGACCTCGACGTCGTGGGTGTGGAGGCGGACGCGGATCTCGGCCTCGTCGCTGACTACCAGCGGGCGGTTCGAGAGCATGTGGGGGCAGATGGGCGTCAGCACGACGGCGGGGAGCGTGGGGTAGAGGATCGGCCCGCCCGCGGCGAGGTTGTACGCCGTCGAGCCCGTAGTCGACGAGACGATCAGGCCGTCCGCGCGGAACGCCGAGACGAACAGCCCGTCCACGGTCACGTCCAGCTCGATGATCCTCGAGACGACCGCGGCCTTGGTCACGACCACGTCGTTGAGCGCGTCGCCCGTGGCGTCCGGCTGGCCGGTGCGCTGGATGACCGCGCGCAGCATCCGGCGCTCCTCGTAGGCGTACGTGCCTGCGAGGACGCCCTCGAGGGACGGATACAGCTCCGGAAGGGCGATCTCGGTCAGGAAGCCCAGGCTCCCGAAGTTCACGCCGACGACCGGCGTCGCATCGCGGGCGACGAGGTGACTCGCGCGGAGCAGGGTGCCGTCGCCGCCGAGGACCACGAGGGCGTCGGCCTGCTCCGCCACCGCGCGCCCGTCGGTCACGGTGCAGGCCGCCGGGGGGCCCTCGAGCAGGGCCGCCGTGCGCTCCTCGAGACAGGCGCGGACGTGACGACCCTGGAGCCAGGTGACGAGCTCGCGGAGGACGGGGCCTGCGCCCGTCAGCTCGGGGCGCGCGAGGATGCCGACAGTGCGGATGGCTGTCATGGACGTGAACCCTCCACCGCTCCTCCGACGAGGGCGTCGATCTCGACCGCGGGGCGCCCGGGCCCCCCCGGCCGGAGGTGCAGGAAGAACTCGCGATTGCCCTCGGCGCCCGCGAGGGGCGAGGCGCACGCCCCGAGGACCGCCCAGCCTCCGTCCCGCGCCCCGTGCGCCGCGTCGCGCAGCGCCCGCCGGTGCAGGTCCGGATCGGACACGACGCCGCCCCGTCCGACCTGCTCCCGGCCCACCTCGAACTGGGGCTTCACGAGCACCAGGGCATCCGCCCCCGGCCCGAGGACGCCGCGCAGCGCCGGCAGGATCTTGAGCACCGAG
This sequence comes from Acidobacteriota bacterium, assembly GCA_016199625.1. GTDB lineage: Bacteria > Acidobacteriota > Vicinamibacteria > Fen-336 > Fen-336 > JACQGI01. The sequence goes on from JACQGI010000006.1 coordinate 23,472, forward strand.
ATGAAGGAGACGTCCACGACCGCGAAGCCGCACGCCTCCGGGACCTCGCGCGCCGAGAGGCGCCGGGCGTTGACGCGCTCGAGGACGACCACGCGAGGATCGCTGCGGAGGCGCTCGTGGATCTGGCCGTGGCCCACGTCCACCGCGTAGACCCGCGCCGCGCCCCGCGCGAGCAGCGTCTCGGTGAAGCCGCCGGTCGAGGCGCCCACGTCGACGGCCACGCGCCCCTCGGGGGAAAGCCCCAGGGCGTCGAGGGCCCCGGCGAGCTTCACGGCCCCGCGCCCGACGTGCTCCGGCCCCGCGAGGACCTCGACGGCCGCGGTGGGACCCACGGCAGCGCCGGCCTTCGCCGCGGGAGAGCCGTCGACGCGGACGCGGCCCGCCATCACCAGGGCCTGGGCCTTCTCCCGCGACTCGGCGAGGCCGTGCTCCACGAGCCAGACGTCGAGGCGGAGTCGCGAGCGCTGGCCGCCTCGGGGAGACGGAGACCTCACGCGCGGCGCTCGACGATGAGCCGGGCGATCCCGGCGAGGAGCTCCGTGCGGGAGCCGAGCGGCGCCAGGGCGTCGAGGGCCTCCGTGAGGAGGTCACGGGCCATGATCCGCGCCCGATCCAGCCCGTGAACGCTCACGTACGTCGCCTTCTGCGCCGCGTGGTCTTTGCCGGCGGTCTTCCCGAGTTGCTCGGCTCCCTCGGTGGCGTCGAGGATGTCGTCCACGACCTGGAAGGCGAGTCCGATGGCCGAGGCGTAGCGCGCCAGGCTCGCGAGGTCGGCGCCTCCGGCGCCGCCGAGGACGGCACCCCCCCGGACGCAGGCCGAGAGCAGCGCTCCGGTCTTGGCGCGGTGCAGGCGCTCCAGCGCCGACGCCGCGACGGCTTTGCCCTCGGACTCGAGGTCCTCGACCTGGCCCCCGATGAGGCCGCCCGTCCCACAGGCCTCGCCCAGGATCGCCGCGGCCGCCAGGCGCCGCCGCACGCGGTCGCCGTTCCACTCGGGAGGGACCTCGGCCATGAGGTGGAAGGCCCGGGTCAGGAGCGCGTCGCCGGCGAGGATCGCCAGGGCTTCGCCGAAGACCTTGTGGGAGGTGGGCTTGCCGCGCCGGAGGTCGTCGTCGTCCATGGCCGGCAGGTCGTCGTGGATGAGGCTGTAGGTGTGGATCATCTCGACGGCGCAGGCGAGGGGCAGCACGTCGTCCCGCGTTCCGCCGACGGCTTCGCCCGCGGCGAGGACCAGGATCGGCCGGATGCGCTTGCCGCCGGCGAACAGGCTGTAGCGCACGGCGCGGTGGATCGTCGCCGGCCACGCGCCGTGGGGCGGCAGGGCGCGGTCGAGGGCCTCCTCGACGACGGCGCGGCGCGAGTCGAGGGCCGCGGCCAGGGCGTCGCTCACGGAGCGAACGGCACCTTCTTGGGATTCCCCGAGGCGTCGAGCACGGGGCCTCCCTTGGCGTTCTTCATGAGCATCTCGATCTTGCCCTCGGCCTCCTCGAGCTTCGCGTGGCAAAGGCGCGAGAGGCGGATGCCCTCCTCGTAGAGGGCGAGGGACTCCTCGAGGGTCAGCTCGCCCTTCTCGAGGCGCTGGACGATCTCCTCGAGCTGGCGCAGCGCCTCCTCGAACGTGGGGGCGGTCGTTTCGGTCACAGGGGCTCCTTGCGCGTGACGGTGGCGTCCAGGCGGCCGCCGTGGACGCGTACCCTCAGGGGATCGCCGACCTCCACCTCCGCCGGGGATCGAACCAGGCGGCCGCGGGCCGCGTCCCAGACGAGGGCGTACCCGCGGGAGAGGACGGCCAGGGGCGAGAGGCCGTCGAGCATGCCCGCCAGGCGACCGAGGGCGGCGCGGCGGGCGTCCGCCTCCGCGCGGAACAGGATCTCCAGGCGGTCCGACTGACGGCCGAGGCGCTCCCGTCGACCGGCGATCTGCCGGTCCCAGCGGAACGCCTCGACGCGCTCGCCGGCGCTCCTCGCCCGGTCGCGGACGCGCTCGCAGCCGCGGAGGAGGCCCGCGCCGGCCCGCCGCGCGAGGTCGTCCACGCGCTGGGCGTGGCCGCGTATCCGGCCGCGCTCGGCTTCGAAGACGCGGTGCGCGGTCAGGGCTGCGACGCGGGCGCGTACCCGGGTCAGGCGGAGGTCCAGGGCGGCGCGGAGCCGGCCCTCGTGGGTCGCGATGCGGGCCGCGAGGTCCTCCTTGGCCTGCACGACGCGCTCGGCGGCGGCCGAGGGCGTCGGGGCGCGCAGGTCGGCCACGAAGTCGGCGATGGTGAAGTCGGTCTCGTGGCCCACCGCCGAGATCGTCGGCACCCGGGAGGCGGCCAGCGCCCGGGCGACGGCCTCGTCGTTGAAGGGCCAGAGGTCCTCGAGGCTCCCGCCGCCACGGGCCACGATGAGCACGTCGAGGCCGGCGACGCGGTCGAGCGCCCGGATCCCCTCGACGATCTCCCACGACGCGCCGTCGCCCTGGACCCGCGCCGGGAAGAGCACGACGTCCACGTTGCGGTGCCGGCGGTGGAGGACGCGCAGGAAGTCCTGGATCACGGCGCCGGTGGGCGAAGTCACGATCCCGACGCGCCGCGGCAGGAGCGGCAGGGGACGCTTGCGCGCCGGATCGAAGAGGCCCTCCTTCGCCAGCTTCTCCTTCAGCTCCTCGAAGGCCTGCTGGAGCGCGCCCTTGCCCAGCGGCTCGAGCACCTCGACGGAGAGCTGGTACTCGCCCCGGGGTGGCCAGACCCGCAGCGCGCCCCGCGCGACGACCTTCAGACCGTCCTTGGGGCGGAAGCGGATGAGGCGCGTCGCCGTCTTCCATACGACGGCGCGGATCTGCGCGGCGTCGTCCTTCAGCGAGAAGTACCAGTGGCCCGACGTGGCGATCTTCAGGTTCGAGACTTCGCCTTCCACCCAGACGTCGGCGAACTCGGGCTCGAGGACGCTCTGGATGCGGTCGGTCAGCTCGCTGACGGTCAGGGCCCGGCGGCGGGGCGACGCTCCCTCGGGCGCCTCGCGCCGCCCGGAGGCGGCGGGCGTCGAGGCCCGGGCGCCGCGGGCGGGCTCGGGGGTGCCGAAGTCGAGGCCTTTCTGTCGCATGCCGCTTCGAAGATTCTAGTGCGGATCCGGGCGGGTCGGGTCGCGTTCTGACGGCCGAAGCCCGTTCGTTTGCGGGACGGCCCCGTCCCGGAACCGCACACCGGACGCGCCGATCCCGAGCCCGCGCGGCCGCAGCAAACTGCGGGCCCGGAGGGACTTCGCGCGCACTGGCGGGGGTGGCGCGATCGTTGCTCTCGCCAAGGCGAGACGGAGGCTCCATGCCCCAGGACCTGCGCTACGCCCTCCGTGTGATGCTCCGGAGGCCGGGTTTCACGGTCGTCGCGGTGCTCATTCTGGCGCTCGGCCTGGGCGCCAACACCGCCGTCTTCAGCGTGGTCGAAGGCCTTCTGCTCCGGCCGCTCCCGTTTCCCGAGCCCGATCGTCTCGTGATGGTTTGGGAGCGCAACCTGGTCCGGGGCCGCGATCGCAACGTCGTCCACCCCGCGAACTTCCTCGCCTGGGAGGAGCGTGCACGATCCTTCGAATCCCTCGGAGCCTTCTCGGCCTGGAGCGCCAACCTCACGGGCCGGGGCGAGCCGGCGCGCCTCGAGATGGGTGCCGTGACGCCGAGCCTGTTCACGACCCTGGGCGTTCGGCCTCTCGCCGGCCGCCTGTTCGACGACGCCGACGCCGCGCCCGGCGCTCCCGAGGTCGTCCTCCTGAGCGAGCGCTTCTGGAAGCGCCTCTTCGGCGGCGACCTGGCGGCCCTGGGTCGCACCCTCGTCCTCAACGGACGCCCGCGCACCATCGTCGGGGTGCTGCCCCCCGAGGCGCAGGTTCCGCCGGAGGCGGAGTTCTGGGTCCCGTTCACGCTGGACGAGCAGTTCCGCACCTTCGGGGGGCGCTTCCTGTCCGTCGTCGCGCGGCTGAGGCCCGGGGTGTCGGTCGAGGAGGCCCGCGCCGAGATGGACCTCGTGGCGTCGGGGCTCGCCGAGGAGGTCCCCGACCGCGACGCCGGGTGGGGGGTGAGCGTCTACCCGCTCTATGCCGACCTCGTGCGCCACGTGCGCCCGGCGGTGTTGATGCTCGGGGGCGCGGTGGCCTTCGTCCTGCTCATCGCCTGCGGCAACCTCGCCAACCTCCTCCTCGCCCGGGCCCTGGGCCGGGAGCGCGAGATCGCGATCCGCCAGGCGATGGGCGCGAGCCGCTGGCGCCTCGTGCGCCAACTCGTCACCGAGAGCCTCGTTCTCGCGATCCTGGGCGGCGCCTCGGGGCTGCTGCTCGCCCAGTGGCTCGTCCAGGCGCTCGCCACCCTCGTTCCCCAGGAGCTGCGGACCACATTCCCCGTCGGCCTGAACGGGCGCGTCCTGGCCTTCACGGCCGCGACGTCGGTCGCCTGCACCCTGCTCTTCGGCCTCGCGCCGGCGATCCAGGCGGTGCGACACGCCGTCGCGTCCTCGCTCCGCGAAGGCGCCGCCGCCTCGGGGACGGGCCGGTCCCGGCGTCGCCTGGGGCGGCTCCTCGTGGCCTCGGAGGTGGCGCTGTCCGTGGTCCTCCTCGCGGGCGCGGGGCTGCTCCTCCGCAGCTTCCTGCGCCTCTCGGCCGTCGACCCCGGGTTCGACGCGCGGACGGTCCTGTCGTTCCAGGTGAACCTGCCCGACCGCGGCTACGAGGAACCCGATCGCGGCCCGCGGCTCTTCCGGGACGCCGTGGCCCGGATCACGGCCCTTCCGGGGGTGGAAGCAGCCGCCGCGATGAGCTGGGGACCGTTCCTCGGGGGCTCTGCGACGCGCTTCGCGCTGCCCGACCGGCCCGCCCCCGCTCCCGGCCAGGAGCCGGTGGCCGACGTGCGCATGGTGACGGCGGGGCTGTTCCGGACCCTCGGCGTGCCCATCCGTCGCGGTCGCGACTTCACCGACGCGGACGACGCCGCCCACCCGGGCGTCGTCATCGTGAACGAGCGCCTCGCGCGGCAGCACTGGCCGGGGGAGGATCCCCTGGGCAAGACGGTCCGCATGGCGTGGGACCGGACGCTCGAGGCCGAGGTGGTCGGCGTCGTGGGCGACGTGCGCCTCGCGTCCCTCGACGTCGAACCGCGGGCGACGCTGTACTGGCCGCAGCTCCAAGTCCCGAACGACTTCATGACGTTCCTCGTGCGGTCCGGGCGCGCGCGAGAGGACCTGCTGCCCGCACTGAAGGGCCAGATGGCCGCGCTCGACCCCGACCTTCCCGTGGCGCGGGCGACGTCCCTCGAGGACCTGGTCGGAGGATCCCTCGATCGGCCGCGGGCCACGCTGGCCCTGACCGCTGCGTTCGCCGCGACCGCGGCGATTCTCGCCGCCCTGGGCCTCTTCGGGGTGCTTTCGTACTCCGTGGCGCAGCGCGTCCCCGAGATGGGCGTACGCCTGGCCCTGGGCGCGCGTCCCGGCGACGTCCTCGGCCTCGTGCTCCGGGAGGCGCTCGCTCTCGCCGCTGCGGGGGCCGCCGTGGGGATCGCCGGGGCTCTCGCCCTCGGCCGTTCCCTCGAGGCGCTGCTCTACGGCGTGAGCCCGCGGGACCCCCTGGCATACCTGGCCGCCGCCGCCATCGCCTTGTTCTGCGGAGGCCTGGCCGGCGCGGTTCCGGCGCGACGGGCGAGCCGCGTCGAGCCGGCGGCGGCCCTCCGGGCGGAGTGAGCGGGCCTAGCGGTTCTCCCCCGCGAGCGGGCGCAAGGCCGACTCCTCCGGGAAGGACTTCGGCGCCAGCGTGACGAGGGGCGGCGGGACGTCGCCCTTCTCCAACAGTCTCGCCACCAGCTCGACCGCCCGCCCCGTGGAGCGCGGGAGCACGACTGTGGCGGCGAGGCGTCCGTCCTTGACGAGGCTCTGTCCGAGCGCCGGCGTCCCGTCGCAGCCGCTCACGGGGATGCGAGCGATCTCGGGCTTGCGCACCTCCTCGGCGGTCTCCACCAGCGCCCGGAGCGCCCCCAGGGCGATCTGGTCGTTCTGGCAGCCGACGAGATCGATGCGGAGGTTGCCCCGCGCGACGATGGCGAGCCACTTGTGGACGGCCTCCCGCGCCTCGGCAGCCGTCCACCCTCCTTCGAGGAGCGCCACTTCGAAGGGGGCCCCCTGGGTGGCCTCCTGCATCCCCGCGGTGCGGTCGCGCGCCGCGAGGCTGCGCGTGCTGCCCTGGACGTAGAGGACCATACGCCCCTGGGGCAGCAGTGCGCCGAACTGCCGCCCCTGGATGCGCCCGGTCTCCCTCTCGTCGGCGCACACGGCCGCCGCGGCCACCCCCGCGGGCGCCTCCTGGCGGATCGCCTCGACGTCGTCCTCGGTGCGGTTGAGCCAGAGGAACGAGACCCCGGCCTTGACCGCCTCGCGGGCGACACGGGCGAGGCCGCGATCGCGCACGGCCAGGACCAGGATCGCCGCCGGCTTGTCCGCCGCGTCCAGGCAACCGTGGAGCTGCTGGAGCTGCGAGGCGAGGTCGTGACCGGTGTGGTGGACGGTCAAGCCCAGTCCCACCCGCCGCACGGCCTCCTCGGCGTCGGCTTTGAGGAGCTGCTGGAAGTCGTTGGCCGCGTCGACGAGGCAGAGGGCGATCTTCCGGCCGGACATGGGGCGAATGTTACGTCAACCGGGGACGATCGGGGTGCAAGCGACGCCTGAAGGCCGATCCCTGCGTGCCCAGAAAGAAACGGGGCGCCGGGTCCGTCTGGCCCGTGCGCCCCGCGGCACGTCGTATGAATCGAGGTTACTTCTTCTCGGGCGGCTTCACGGCCTCGGCCTTCAGGCCGACGACGGCCTTGTGAGCCCCCGTCTCGTCGTCACGGCAGATCAGGGTGACCTTCTGTCCCGCTTTCAGGTCCTTCACGGCGGTCACGGCCTTCTCGTCCACCGGGACGGTCTTGTTCTCCTTGTCGCCCTTGATGGTGATGGTCTTGGCCGTTGCGTCCACCGAGACCACCTCGGCGGGGACCTCGTGGGTCTTCGCCGCGGCGGCCGCCGGCTTGGCCGGCTCGGCCTTCTTGGTCTCGTCGGCCACGGCCACGCCCGCCGCGAACGCGAGCGGGAGCAGGAGCGCCAGCGTCTTCATGTCTGTCGCCTCCTTCGGTAGGGAAAGGAACGTCTACGCACACAGACGACCGATGACGCAGACGATGGAGCAAGGGGGATGCCAGGCGGGGCTATCGTCTAAAACGTCGGGAAAGAGGGAGTTGCGCCGGCCGGAGCGGCGGTGTCAGACCGGCCCTGCACCTTTTCGTGCATCGGCCGCCCCATCCGGTGCGCCCTGAATCTTCTCGAGGCGATACTGGAGGGTGCGCCGCGAGAGGCCCAGGAGACGCGCGGCCCGAGACACGTTGCCCTCGGCTTTCTCGAGCGCCTTCAGGATCAGCGAGCGCTCCAGCGCATCGAGGTCGATCCCTGCCTCGGGGATCTGCAGACCCAGCACCTCGCGGGGCGCCGTGAGGCCCGCGCGGACGTTGGCGGGGAGGTCCTCGGGCAGGATGACGTCGCTCTCCCCGAGGAGGATGGCCCGCTCGACGACCGACTCGAGTTGGCGGACGTTGCCGGGCCAGTCGTAGCCCATGAGGATCTTGAGGGCCTCCTCGCCGACGGTCTTCCTCCGCCCCCCGGCGGCGTATTTCGCCAGGAAGTGCTCCACGAGGAGGGGGATGTCGGTCCGCCGTTCGCGCAGCGGCGGGAGCACGACGGGGATGACGTTCAGCCGGTAGTACAGGTCCTCGCGGAAGAGCCCCTGGCGGACCTCGTCGTCCAGGTCGTGGTTGGTGGCGGCGATGATGCGCACGTCGACCTTGATGCGCTCCGTGCCGCCCACCCGCAGGATCTCCCGCTCCTGCAGGACGCGGAGCAGCTTCACCTGCAGGTCGCGCTTCAAGTCGCCCACTTCGTCCAGGAAGAGGGACGACCCCGAGGCCTGCTCGAAGAGCCCGATCTTCCGGGCCTCGGCCCCGGTGAACGCCCCCTTCACGTGGCCGAAGAGCTCG
>JACQGI010000026.1 GCA_016199625.1 Acidobacteriota bacterium
CTCGAGCAGCGCCTCGAAACCGCCCTCGCCTTCTACGTCTCCTTCCGGCCCCACGAGGGGCTGAAGGGAGCCACGCCAGGTGAAGCGTTCCTCGGCGTCGAGCCGGCTTGCAATCGCGCCGTCAAGCCGCCCCGCGGGCGACCGGGGGAGGGTCCGGACCGGGCGCCGTTCCACGTCGAGTACCTCGATCCGGAGAAGCGCCTCGCGATCCTGACGCCCACCAGGTAGCGCGAAGCCGCTCCGGCTGAGAAACGCGCTCACGCGAGCGCAGGCAGACGTGTGTCCGCCCAGCCCGACTCCGCCTTCAACAGACCCGCCGGATCTCAAACTCCTCCCGCTCCCGATCCCGAAACCGGCCCGAAAACCCGCCTCCGGTGCGGTCAAAACTTCCTTTGCCGGCCTACCGCACCCACGATCTACTCATCGGGGCCACCGCGGTAGCGGCGGGCTACAAGGTCGCCACTCACGACATGCGCAGCTTCGCCAAGATCCCTGGTCTCGAGGTGGAACGATGGTAGGGGTCCGCTCGATCGGGGCGGTACCCGCCGTTAGGAGAGCTTGAAGTTCACGGTCACGGTCATGATGACCGGCACGGGCACGCCGTTCAGGAGCGTGGGGGCATAGACCCACTGCCGGACGGCTTCGACGGCCGCCTCGGTGAGGAGGGGGATGCCGCGCAGCACCCTCACCTTCGCGACCCGCCCGTCGGCACCGATGACGCACTCCAGGATCACGACACCCTGGACTCTGGCCTGCTTGGCGATGTCGGGGTACACGGGGTTGACGTGCTCGAGTTTCCTCGGCTCTTTGATCGTCCCCCCGACACGAACGGCCACCGGGCCGTCGCTCGCCCCGCCCTCGACGGGGTCCCTCACCACTCCACCGGGCACGCCCCCCACGACCCCGCCGGGCACCCCACCTTCGACGCCCAGCTCCGGCTCCTCGGGGGACGAGGGGGGGGCCGGCTCGGCCTCGGACTCCGCGAGACGCTCCCCTGACGCCGGCTGCGCGGCGCCGGGAGGCCGGCCCGTGAGCGCGGTCTGGGCCAGCGACTGCACCTGTCCTTAGACCAGCCACAGTCCGGCGAGGGCGCCGATGCCGCTGAGGGACAGCGCCGACAGCGAGACCAGCCTGGCGCCCGGCCGGGACACGCCACGCGGGGCACCGAGCGTCGCGGCCAGCACCAGCGCGAGCAGGAGGAGCGCGAGGCCCACCGAGCCCACGAGGGACACGCGCCAACGCGTGAGGATCGCCTCCGGATCGCGTAGACCCGCGTTGACTGCGTAGACCATTCCGGACGACAGAACGACCAGCCCCGCCGAAAGCGCGACGGCGGCGAGTGACGCCCCCTGCAGGGCCATGCCGCCGCGGGAGCCGGCGTCCTCCCCCCGGGAGCTGCCGATGGCCGTGACCAGAAGGCCGACGAAGGCCAATGCCGCGACGGAACCCAGGCCGAAGAGCAGGGGGATCAACGCCTCGGCCGAGCCGGCCGCGAGCGCTGCGATCCCACCGGAGCCCGTCAGGGCCATCCCGCCCAAGGTCTGACGGAAGAGCGCGACCGTCATTCCCGACGCGAGGGCGACCGGCGCCAGGACCAGCGCCGTCACCCCCGGCGCCATCCAGAATCGCGCCGCACCTCGCCGCAGGAGGCGCAGACCGACGATGCCGAGGAAACAGGCACAGAGGAGCCCCAGTTGGACCAGGACGCCTGCCTGAAGGAGAAGGGGCGCCGAACGAAAGTCAATGGGAGGCATGGCGCGCTCCGTTGGTCCGCCTACTCACCTCGCCCCTCCAGCCTTGCCTCGAGGCTCATCCAGGCCTCGTGGAGTCGGCTCACGGGAACGTCCACCAGGATTCGGCCCCCGGTCGCGAGGACCAGCCGGCCGCCGCCCACGGAGCCGAGGCGCGTGCAGGGAACGCCGTGGCGCCGGGCCAGGTCCAGCAGACGCGCCTCGTCCGCGGTACTGACGACCATCCGCGAGGGGGACTCCGAGAAGAGCAGGACGTCGTCGCGAAGGCCGGCCGGCAGGTCGAAGTGGCCGCCGAGCCCCGGCTCCTCGCCGCGGAAGGCGCACTCAGCCAGGGCCACGGCTAGTCCGCCGTCGCTCGTGTCGTGGGCCGAGCGCACGGCGCCCGTGGCCGCCGCCTCGGCCATCAGCGCGCAAAGGCGCTTCTCCGCCTGGAGGTCGAGGCGCGGGGGCGGACCGACCACACGGCCGTGGATCGTCTTCAGGTACTCGCTTCCGCCCAGGTCGGCGGCCGTCGTGCCCAGGAGGTAGACCGCGGCGCCTTCTCCCTCGAACCACCGCCGCAGCGCGCGGCTCGCGTCTTCGAGGAGGCCGACGACGCCGAGGACCGGCGTCGGGTAGATCGCCCTGCCATCGGTCTCGTTGTAGAGGGACACGTTGCCGCCGGTAATGGGCACGCCGAGGACGCGGCAGGCCTCGCCGATCCCTCGGATCGCCAGGACGAGCTGGCCCATGATCTCGGGCCTCTCGGGGTTGCCGAAGTTCAGGCAGTTGGTCGCGCCGATGGGCACGGCGCCGGCCGCCGCCACGTTGCGGCAGGCCTCGGCCACGGCGAGCTTCGCCCCCTCGAAGGGATCGAGCCAGCCGTAGCGCCCGTTGCCGTCCACGGCGATCGCCAGGGCCCGCTTCGTCCCCTTCACGCGGACGACGGCGGCGTCGGAGCCGGGCCCGACCATGGTGTTCGTGCGCACCGTGGAGTCGTACTGGCGGTACACCCAGCGCTTGTTGGCGACGTTGGGCGCCGCCATGAGGCGGAGCAGCGTCTCCCCCAGGTCCTTCGGCACCGCCACCGCGAGCGGGTCCTCGCTCGCCGCCGGGTTCTTCGGCTCGACCCAGGGCCTGTCGTAGAGGGGCGCGTCGTCGGTCAGCGCGCCGTTGGGCACGTCGGCCTCGAGGCGTCCTTCATCGAAGATGCGCAGGCGGCCGTCGGCGGTCACGCGGCCGATGGCCTCGGCATGGAGGTCCCACTTCTCGAAGATGCGTGTGACCTCGTCCTCGCGCCCCTTCTCCGCCACGAGGAGCATCCGCTCCTGGGACTCGGACAGCATGACCTCGTACGCCGTCATCCCCGTCTCGCGCTTCGGCACCTTGGCGACGTCGATCTCGATGCCAGTCCCGGCCCGGGCCCCCATCTCGCACGTCGAGCACGTGAGCCCCGCGGCGCCCATGTCCTGGATCCCGACGATGGCGCCGGTCTTCATCGCTTCGAGGCAGGCCTCGAGGAGGACCTTCTCCATGAACGGATCCCCCACCTGGACCGTGGGGCGCTTCTCCTCGCTCCCTGCCTTGGTCGTCCGTCCTCGGTCGGGCTCTTCATCGACATTCCGCCCTCGCGGGAGTGAATCCCGCTCGGGCGGAGCGGAGGCCCGCCCTGCGGGCGTCGCGAACTCCGCCGACGCCATCGTCGCGCCGTGGATCCCGTCGCGCCCGGTCTTGGCGCCGACGTAGAAGACGGCGTTCCCGACCCCCTCGGCGCGGCCCTTGAAGATCGCGTCGGCCCTGGCGATGCCGACGCACATGGCGTTCACCAGGGGGTTCGCGGCGTAGGACGGCTCGAACACCACCTCGCCGCCGACGGTCGGGCAGCCGAAGGCGTTGCCATAGCCGCCGATGCCCGACACGACGCCGGCGAGGAGCCGCCGGTTGGCCGGGTCCTCGGGCGGCCCGAAGCGCAGGGAGTTCAGCACCGCGATGGGACGGGCGCCCATGGTGAAGATGTCCCGGAGGATGCCGCCGACGCCCGTCGCCGCGCCCTGGTACGGCTCGATGAACGACGGGTGGTTGTGGGA
>JACQGI010000027.1 GCA_016199625.1 Acidobacteriota bacterium
CGAAGTCGGCGATGTCGATCTTGTCGCCGGCGGCTGCGGGGGCCGGGGCGGGGCTCGGGGCGGGCGTCTCGGACACGGTGTTCTCCTTGGTCTGTGCGCTCGCCGCCGCGGGGGCGGCCTTCTCGACGCGCGGGAAGAGGGGCTCGATGGTCCCGAGGGACGTCCCGGGCTCGAGTCGGCCCCAGGCGAGGTCCTCGGGACGCGGGTCGGCCTCGGGCAAGCCCAGCATGCGAAAGATCCGGGACGTGGCTCGCGGCATGACCGGAGAGATGAAGACGGCCACCTGCCGCACGCGCTCCAACACGGTGTAGAGGAAGCTGTCCAGCTCCTGGCGCCGCGAGGGGTCCTTGGCGACCACCCACGGCTCGAAGGTCACGATCCGCTGGTTGAGCTGGCTCACGAGCGCCCATATCTCCGCCAGAGCACCCGAGAAGTCGAGTGTCTCGTACTTCTCGAAAACGGCGTCTCCTCGCGGCGACGGATCCGAGCGCTCGTTCGTCCGCGGCACGCGCCCGCCGCAGTAGTTGCGCACCATGGTCAGCGCCCGCGACACGAGGTTGCCTAGGTCGTTGGCCAGGTCCGCGTTGTATCGCCCGACGAAAGCGGCATCGGTGAAGTCCCAGTCCTGGCCGAAGGAGCCCTCGCGGAGGAAGAAGTAGCGGACCACGTCGGAGCCCAGGCGATCGACGAGGGCGTCGGGGTCGATGACGTTGCCGGTGGTCTTGCTCAGCTTCTTGGCGTCCTTGGTGAGCCAGCCGTGGGCGAAGAACCGGTTGGGCACCGGGAGCCCCGCCGCGTGGAGCATGGCTGGCCAGTACAGGCAGTGGAAGCGGATGATCTCCTTCCCGATCAGGTGCATCCGCTCGCCGTCGCCCGCCCAGTACTTCCGGTACTCGGGAGCATCGTCCGCGTACCCCAGTGCCGTGACGTAGTTCGACAGCGCGTCCACCCAGACGTACAGCACGTGGTCGGGCTGCTCGGGAACGGGGATCCCCCACTTCACGCGGGCTCGGCTCACGCTGAAGTCCTTGAGCCCCTGGTCCAGGACCGCGAGGACCTCGTTCCGCCGCACGTCGGGCCGGATCAGGATGCGGTCGGACGTGATCTCCGTCCGCAGCCACGCGGCGTACGCGGAGAGCCGGAAGAAGAAGTTCTCCTCCTCGGTCCACTCGCACGTCCGCTCGTGGTCGGGACAGACGTTTCCCGGCTGCTTCAGCTCGTCCTCGTCCTTGAAGGCTTCGCACCTGGGGCAGTACCAGCCGGCGTACGTCGCCCGGTAGACCGCGTCCTGGCCGTCCGCCGTCTGCGCCCTCACGAGGCGATCCCACAGCTTCAGGACTCCGCGCTTGTGGAGGACGTCGGTCGTTCGGATGAAGCGGTCGTACCGAATGTCCAGGCGCTCCCACAGCCGCCGGAACACGGCCGAGATCTCGTCGCAGTGCCGTTGCGCCGGGATCCCCTTCTCGCGGGCGATGCGCTCGATGTTCTGGCCGTGCTCGTCGGTCCCCGTGAGCATGAAGGCGTCCCGTCCCTGGAGCCTTCGGGCGCGTGTCAGGGCGTCGGCCGCGATCGTGGTGTACGCGTGCCCCACGTGGGGAACGTCGTTCACGTAGTAGATCGGCGTCGTGACGTAAAGGGTGCGGTCGGTCATGAGCCTCCAGGCGTCCGGAAGGCCGTCAGGGCGGCCGCCCACACTTCCTTCACGGGGACGCCCCGATCGGCGGCGGCACGCTGGCAGTCGTCGAACTCCGGCTGGGCGTTGTAGACACGCCCACCGCGGCGGCCCACCTTCACCGACACCGGCCCGTAGGGCGTCGTCACCGTGACGTGATCGCGGGTCAGGACCGTGCGCTGCCACTCCTGGCGGCGCACGCCCAGGGTCGTAGTCTCGGCGAAGACGATCTCCTCGAGGGCCTCGCGCTTCGCGGGCTCCCCGAGAACGGTGATCAGCAGGCCCGGGCGGCCCTTCTTCATCTGGACGGACGTGTAGTAGACGTCGAGGGCCCCGGCGCCGAGCAGCCGCTCGCTGAGGGGCCCGCAGAGCTGCGGCGACATGTCGTCCACCTCGGCCTCGAGGACCACGACGACGTCCTCCTCGACGAGGCCCGGCCCTTCCTCACCGACGATCACCCGAAGGACGTTGGGGCGGCCCAGGGTATCCCGGGTGCCGGCGCCGTGGCCGATGGCCTGCGGCCGGAGGAGCGGCAACGGGCCGTACGAGGTGACGTAGCCCGTGATCAGGAGCGCGCCCGTGGGTGTCAGCAGCTCGCCCTCGCCGGCCGCGTACACCGGCACGCCCTGCACGAGACGCGCCGTGGCGGGTGGCGGCACCGGGAACGTGCCGTGCGACATCGACACCGTCCCGGTCCCCAGGTTCAGCGGCGACGCCGCGAACCGGTCGGCGTGGAGCCAGGCCAGTCCGAGGACGCCGCCCACGACGTCCACGAGGGCGTCCACGGCGCCCACCTCGTGGAAGTGCACCTCGTCGGCGTGCGTGCCGTGGACCGCCGCCTCGGCGTCGGCCAGGCGGCGGAAGAGGGCAGCGGCCTGCTCCCGGACCGGCGCGTCGAGCCGGCTCCCGTCGAGCAGCTCCAGGATCTCGCGCAGACCGCGATGACGATGCTCGTGCCCCGGCGGCTCCTGGTGGCGCTCGTGGTGGATCACGACGTCCACCTTCGTCGCGTGGAGTCCCGCGCGGTGCACCCGACGGGACTCGAGGGCGTATCCCGAGACGGGCACCTTCTGCAGCTCGGCCCGGAGCTCGTCCAGCGGGAGGCCGAGGTCCACGAGAGCCCCGAGGAGCATGTCCCCCGAGGCGCCTGACGCGCAGTCGAAGTAGACGACCCGGCTCACAGGACGCCCCGCTGCTTCAGGCTCACGAACCGCCCCGCGCCGAGGATCAGATGGTCCAGGACCTCGATCCCCATGAGGGCGCCGGCCGCCGCCAGCCGCCGCGTCAGGGCGACGTCCTCGGCGGACGGCTCGGGGTCGCCCGAGGGGTGGTTGTGGAACAGGACGAGCGCCGCCGCCCGCGCCACGATCGCCTCCTGGAAGACCTCGCGGGGGTGGACGAGGCTCGACGTCAGGCAGCCGACGGACACGACGGCCTCGTGCTTGAGCCGATGGCGCACGTCGAGGGCGAGCAGTCCGAAGGTCTCCACCGGGCGCGCCCCGTAGCGCGGCAGCAGGTAGCGCGCCGACTCCTCCGGCGCGCGGAAGACCGGGGCGGGGCCGCGCCCCTCGGAGGCGACACGCGCGCCCAGCTCCAGCGCGGCCAGGACGCGGGCCGCCTTCGCCCGTCCCAGGCCCAGCTCTGCCTCCAGCTCGCCCAGCGATCGGCCGGCGAGGCCGCGCAGCCCGGAGAGCAACAGGCCCTCGGCCACGTCGAGGGCCGACGCGCCGCGCCGACCGGTCCCGAGGAGCAGCGCGATCAGCTCGCGGTTCGAGAGCGCCGCGGCCCCCCGCCGCGCGAGCCGCTCCCGCGGCCGCTCTTCCGGAGGCAGGTCCTGGACGCGCCGGGGCCCCGCGATGGCCGAGACGGCCTCGCTCACTGCCCGGCCTCCACGAGGGCCGGCACGAGCTCCGCAGCCCTGCCGCGGAGGGACACGTCGGCCGACGCCGTGAGGGCGGTCTCCTCGGGGTTGACCTCCACGACGAACGCCCCGTGGCCCTGGGCGATCTGCGGGAGGGCGGCGGCCGGATAGACGAGCGCCGACGTCCCCACGACCAGGACGACCTCGGCCGTCTGTGCGGCCTTGAGCGCCGCCCCCACGGCGCCCTCGGGCAACGCCTCGCCGAACCAGACGACGTCGGGGCGCAGCACGGCCCCGCACGCGCATCGCGGGGGCAGGTCGCCGAGCGGCACGCGCCGGTCCTCGCGCAGCTTCCGGCAGCCGGTGCAGCGGACCCGCCAGAGGCTGCCGTGCAGCTCGACGAGGCGGCGGTTGCCCGCCACGGCGTGGAGGCCGTCCACGTTCTGCGTCGCGAGGAGGAACTCGACGGTCCGGGACTCGAGGGCCGCGAGGGCGCGATGGGCCGCGTTGGGCTCGAGAGGGGCGATGCGCTCGCGACGCCACGCGTACCACTCCCAGACGAGGCGTGGATCGCGCTCGAAGGCCTCGGGGGTCGCGAGGTCCTCGGGGCGGAACTGTCGCCAGAGCCCCTCGGGACCGCGGAAGGTCGGGACGCCGCTCTCGGCGGAGACGCCTGCTCCGGTGAGCGCGAGGACGCGGTCCGCGTCCCTGAGCCTCCGTGCGGCCGCCTCGAGCCCTGCCTCGGTCCTCACGCTTCCCATGCCCTTCTCCGTCATGACGCTCAAAACGGTGATCTTAAGCGGCCGGTCTCCGCGAGGTCAACCTTAGCGGCGGAGCCTTTGACCTCCTCCGCGGCCCGGTCATAATGCCCCGTCCATGGGCAACAACGGGTCCGCACGCTTCGTCGTTCTCCTCTTTCAATTGCTTCTCGTCCTCGTCGTCGTCGCCGCGGGCTGGCTCGCGATGCTCCTGTCCTCCATCCTCACGATGCGCACCCTCGGGCTCCGCCCCTCCCTCGTCGTCTCCGAAGCCGTCCTCGTCCTGCCCGGCGCCCTCGCGGCCCTCGCCCTCGGCCTCGGCCGCGACGAGATTGGTCTCCGCACCGTGGATCGCCGCACCGCCTTCCTGTCCCTGGCGGCCGGTGCGACGCTCTGGGTGACGAGCCTGGGCGTCTTCGAGGTCCAGTACGCTCTCTGGAGCCCACCGCCGGGCTACCTGGAGGCGTTCCGTCAGCTCCACGCGGCCCTCGAGCCCTCGGGCCCCGCCGACGCGCTCGTCTCGGTCCTCGCCATCGCCATCGCCCCCGCCGTGTGCGAAGAGGCCCTCTTCCGCGGCATCGTCCTGCCGAGCGTCCTGCGGGTCCTCGGAGGCACCGCCGCCGTCGCCGCCTCCGCCCTGCTCTTCGGGGCGATCCATCTCGACTTCACCTCCGGCGTGATCCCGACGGCCTACCGGGTGCCGTTCGCCTGCGCCATCGGCGTCGGCCTCGCGCTGCTCCGCCTGCGGACCGGATCGCTCCTGCCCCCGGTCGTGGCCCACGCCACGCTCAACACGATCACGTTCCTCGTCGCGCCGTGGATGGACGACCCCGGGCAGGCGCTCCCGGACCCGCGCCCCGGCCTGGGCGCCGCGCTCCTGGCCACCGGCGTCGCCGCAACCGCCCTGGCTTTCCGCTTCGCGCGTGGCGTTGACTCGACCAAGGGGCGCGCCTAGACTCCGCCCATGCGTCTTTCCCGCGTCGCCGTCCTGTTCGTGGCCGCCGCGCCGGCGGCCCTGCCGGCTCCGTCTTCGCTCCGCGCCGACGCCGCGCCCCGCGTCGCTCCGCTCCGCGTCGCCGCGCAGTCGCGCCCCCCCTACCGTCCCGGGGAGGTCATCGTGCGCTTCGAGACCGCCACGGACCTTTCCGTGGCCGAGCGGGCGATCCGCGACGTCGGAGGCGTCGCCGCGCGTCGCAGCGCCTTCGCGGGGCACTACCTCGTGACCCTCGCGCCCGGCGTCGGCGTGCCCGAGGCCGTCGCCCGCTTCCGCGCCCTGCGCGAGGTGGACTACGCCGAGCCCAACGGGACGCTACGGGCCTTCTTCGAGCCCAACGACACCTTCTTCCGCCACCAGTGGAACTTCACCCTCCTGAACGTCCGGCGGATGTGGGACATCCAGAAGGGCGACGCGTCGGTCGTCGTGGCGGTCGTGGACACCGGGATCGCGTACGAGAACTTCGGCCCCTTCCGCAAGGCGCCCGACTGGGGCGCCACGCGGTTCGTGCGCGGCTTCAACGCCCTCACGGGCACCGAGCACGCCAACGACGACAACTTCCACGGCACCCACGTGGCGTCCACCATCGCTGAGGGGACCAACAACGGTCTGGGCGTCGCAGGGCTCGCTTTCAACTGCGCCCTGATGCCAGTGAAGGTGCTCGACGACGAGGGCTTCGGCTCCTTCTTCGACGTGGCCGAGGGGGTCGATTTCGCCACGGAGAACGGCGCCAAAGTCGTCAACCTGAGCCTGGGGGGCGACGCCACGAGCGAGACGCTGCGCCGCGCCATCGACAGGGCCGTGACGGCCGGCGTCGTCGTCGTTGCCGCTGCTGGCAACGACGGCGTGGGCGAGGTGGCGTTCCCCGCATCCCTCGACAACGTGATCGCCGTGGGCGCCGTGGACGGCCGGAAGAGGAAGACCGACTACTCCAACTTCGGCTCGGCCCTGGACGTCGTCGCTCCCGGGGGCCGCCTCGACCGCGACGACGACGGCGACGGTTTCCCCGACGGCGTCCTGCAGCAGACCTTCGATCCCGAGACGGCCGCGGTGCTGGGACGCTACGACGACTTCGCCTACTTCTTCGTCGTGGGCACGAGCCAGGCGACGCCCCACGTGGCCGCCGTCGCCGCCCTCCTCGTCCGCCAGGGCATCACGAACCCCGCGGCGGTGAAGGCGGCCATCGAGTCCACGGCCGAGGACCTGGGGACATCCGGGCGCGACGACACCTTCGGCCACGGCCTCATCCGGCCCGTCGAGGCCTTGACGGGCTTGGGGCTCAACCAGTGACGGCCCCCTTCTTCGGAGGTTCCATGAGACGGCTCGCACTGGGCGCCGTGGCTCTCGTCGGACTGGCCGCCGGGGACGCCCTGGCCCAAGGCTTCGCCCTGAGCGCCCACGGGGGCTACTTCGACCTGGCGGGCGCGAAGGACTCCGCGGAGGCCGTCTTCGGCTCGTCGGGAGGGCCGACCTTCGGCGGTGAGGTCGCCTACGGCTTCGACAACGGCTTCTACGTCGCCGCCGGCGCGAGCTACTTCAAGAAGGACGGCGAGCGCGTCTTCGTGGCCGACGCCGGGGGCCCTGTCTTCAAGCTCGGCCACCCGCTCAGCGCGCGGATCTTGCCCGCTTACGCGACCCTGGGTTACCGCTTCCGCCGCTCCACGTCCCTCGTGCCCTACGTCGCGATCGGCGGCGGGATCACGTCGTATCGCGAGGAGAGCACGGTTGCCGGCCTCGAGAGCAGCGCCAGCGCCACGAAGCCTTCGGGCCGACTCGTCGCCGGCCTCGAGCTGGGCCGCGGGAGCTTCCGCCTGGGGGTCGAGGCGTCGTACTCCACGACTCCCGACACCATCGGCGTCGGCGGCGTCTCGAAGATCTACGGCGAGGACGACGTGGGCGGCTTCTCGGTCGTGGGGAAGATCGTCTTCACGCGGGCGCGCCGCTAGCCCGGTCCGGGAGGACCGCCCATGGACCGCCCGTCGCGGGCCGTCCTCCTGCTCCTGGGTCTCGGCCTCGCCGTTCGTCTCGTCGCGCTCCCCGAGCCGGGGATGGTGGACGTCAAGGCCTGGAAGGCCTGGAGCCTCGAGGCCGCGACCCGCGGCCTGGCGGCGGTCTACGGCCCTTCCGACGGGGAGCTGCTCCGCCTCGCCCGGGATCACGGCGGCCTCGGCGCCCTCGCCTCGATGCCCTTCCCGCGAGCGTTCTTCACCTACCGGGGAGAGGAGTACTACGTCGACTACCCTCCCGGAAGCATGCTCCTGCTCTGGCTCGTGGGGCGCGCCTATCTGGCCCTCGACCCGGACCAGTCGAGCGGCCGGCTCTTCAATGCGCTCCTGAACCTGCTCCCGCTCGTGGCTTCCGCCGCCGTCACGTGGGTCCTCCGCCGCAGCGCCACGGGGCCCGAAGGGTGGCAGCGGGCGGTCGCGTTCTGGTGCAACCCGGCGCTGCTCCTGGCGTCCGTCCTCGGCTACCAGGACACGGTCTTCGGCGCCGTGGCGCTCCTGGCCGTCGTGGCCGCGATGCGCCGCCGCCACGTGCTGGCCGTCGCGTTGCTGGCGGGAGCGGGCCTCCTCAAGCCCCAGGCGAGCCTCCTCGTCCCCACCCTCGCCGCGTTGCTCTTCACCGACTCGCGGCTCAAGGACTGGCTGCGCGCAGGGCTCGCGGGCCTGGCCGTCAGCGCGGCCGTCCTCGCGCCCTGGTGGGCCCAGGGGCATCTCCTCTCGGCCCTGGACGGCTGCCGACGCCCGCTGGTCATGGACCTGAACCTCTCGGCCCAGGGACTGAACGTGTGGTGGATCGCCGGCTACGTCGTCCAGTGGCTGCGCGAAGGCGCCTGGCCCCTCGCCCGGCTCCTCTTCCTCGACGACTTCAACGCCCTCGCCGGGTGGGACCCCGTGGCCGTCTCGCGTGTCCTGCTCCTGGCGGGCACCGCGCTCAACCTCGGCCTGCTCCTCCGCCGTCCGGCTGACGACCCGCTCAAGGTGCCGCTCGCCGTGATCCTTCAGGTCCACGTCTATGGGCTCTTCGGCACCGGCGTGCACGAGAACCACACGATCCTCGCCCTCGTCCTCGCACCCCTGCTCCTCGGAGCCTGGGACAACGGCCGCACCCTGCTCGCGCTGCTCTCGACGTTCCTGTTCCTGAACCTGTTCCTCTTCGAGGGCCTCGGCCGCGGCGTGCTCCGCGACCGCCAGCTCTACCGCCTGCGCCTCCTGGCCGGCGTGGACCTCACGGTCCTCGTGGCCCTCGCCCACGTGGCGCTGTTCGTCATCCTCGTCTTCTGGATCGTCCGGCGGCGGAGGAGCTGACTACTCCCGCCCTTTGTCCGCGAGTCCCATCTCGCCGAGCACCGCGGGGTCCTCGCGCCAGTGCTCGCGGACCTTCACGAAGAGGCCCAGGAAGACCTTCGCTCCCAGGAACGCCTCGATCTCCCGGCGCGCCTCGGTGCCTACGGTCTTCAGCATCGACCCGCCGCGCCCGATGAGGATCCCCTTGTGGCTCTCGCGCTCCACGAGGATCGCCGCCTGGATGCGCACCAGCTCCGGCTCCTCCTTGAACGACTCGATGACGACCCCCGTGCTGTACGGGATCTCATCGCGGGTGTGGTGGAGGATGCGCTCGCGGATCATCTCGGCCACGAAGAAGCGCTCCGGCTGGTCGGTGAGGAAGTCCTCCGGATAGAGCCGGTCCCCCTCCGGCAGGTGCGCGAGCAGGCGCTCGGCCACGAGCTCGACGTTCTCCCCCGTCCGCGCGCTCAAGGGAATGATCTCGGCGAAGTCCAGGAGCGTGCGGTAGGCGTCGATGGCCGGCAGGAGGCGGGGCTTGGACACGAGGTCGATCTTGTTGATGCCCAGGATGACCGGCCGGCCGGACCGCTGCAGGACGTCGCGCACGTACCGGTCCCCGGGGCCCGGCGCCTCGGGGGCTTCGACGAGCCACAGGACCACGTCCACCTGGCCCGCGGAGCGCACGGCCGTCTCCACCATGCGCTCGTTCATCCGGTGCACCGGCTTGTGGATCCCGGGCGTGTCGAACAGCACGATCTGGCCGCCGGGCTTGTTGACGACGGCGAGGATCCGGTTCCGCGTGGTCTGCGGCTTGTCCGAGACGATGGCCACCTTCTGGCCCACGAGGCGGTTCACGAGCGTCGACTTGCCCACGTTGGGTCGGCCGACCACGGTGACGAAGCCGGACCGCGAGACCCCGCTCACGCCTCCACCTCGGCGGGCTTCCGCCGGAAGCGCACCCGGTTGACCCGCTTCCGCTCGGCGTCCACGACCTCCACGACGAACCCGCGGTAGTCGGTCCGCTCGCCGGCCTTCGGGATCCTCCCGAACACCGTGGTCACGAGGCCGCCCACGGTGCCCACCTCGGTGCCGTCGGCCAGGGTCGTCTCGAGGGCCTGCTCCAGGCGGTCCACGTTCACGCGTCCCGCCACGAGCACCGCGCCGTCCTCCTCGACGGCGATGGGCTCCGTCTCCACGTCGTACTCGTCCTTGATCTCCCCCACCAGCTCCTCGACGATGTCCTCCACCGAGACGAGGCCGGCCGTGCCGCCGTACTCGTCGATCACCACGGCGAAGGTCGTGCGCTGGGCCTGCAGCTCCCGGAGCAGCTCGGCGATCTTCTTGCTCTCCGGCACGAGGAAGACGGTGCGCGCCAGGGGCCCCACCCCGTCGCCCGGATCGCCGTCGTGGTCCATGAGGTCCCGGACCTCGACGACGCCGACGATGTCGTCGAGGTTGTCGCCGTAAACCGGGATGCGGCTGTACTTGGTCTCGCGCATGAGGCGCCGGAGATCGGCCACGGTGGCGCTCGACGGGATCGCCACCACGTCGGGGCGCGGCGTCATGACGTCCCGGACCACCGTCTCGTTGAACCGCGCCAGCGAGTCCTCGAGACGCACGGAGTCCACCTCGTGCACCGGGGGCGGCGGCACCTCGGGCACGGGGACTGCCTCCACGGCCGCCTTCTCGGCTCGCTCGGGCTCGGCCCGCTTCCGCAGCGCCTCCACGAGGGGCGAGAGGGCCTCGGCGTACAGGTGGAAGAACGGCAGCAGCAGCAGGAGCGAGCGCTCGGGGTTCCGCCGCACCAGGGCATAGGGCACCGTGAGGCGGAAGAGGAGCAGGTACGCGACCATCGAGGCGAAGGCCACGAGCATCGCCCAGTGGGCGATCCAGTCGATGAACATCGCGGTGATGATCACGGTCATCCCCACGTGGGCCGAGTAGGTCCCGATGTGGATCGGCATCAGGAGGCGCGGCGGATCCTCGAGGTACCGGTTGACCAGCTCGGCCCGCGGGTTCTGGAGCGCCACGTGGCTGAGGCGGCGGCGTCTCAGCAGGTAGAACGCCGCCTCCACCGAGGCCAGGGCCACCGAGGCCGTGGACAGCAGGGCGAGGAGGAAGACGTTCAGCCAGATCATGGGCGCCCCAGCAGCCGTCGCCGCAGGCGGCGCTCGAGACGGTCCATGGCGCCGTCGTCGGTCTCGTGGTCGTAGCCGAGGACGTGGAGGAAGCCGTGGAGGGCCAGCACGTCCAGCTCCTGCTGCAGCGTGCGGCCCAGTCCGCGGGCGTTGCGGGCCGCCGTCTCCACGCTGACGATGATGTCGCCCAGGCCCGCCTCCCCGCCCTCGCCGGGGAACGAGAGCACGTCCGTCGGCTGGTCCTTCCCGCGGTAGCGAGCGTTCAGCGTCCGCACCGGGCGGTCCCCCGTGAGCACGAGGGCGACCTCCCCGGAGACGCCGAGGGCGCTCGCGGCGCTCTCGAGGACGCGTCGCAGGCGTCGGGCGTCCACACCTCGGCGGCGCTGCCGGTTGAGCAGGACGACGCTCAACGGAGGGTCGGCCGGGGGAGGTGATCCGCGGGCCAGGTTCACGCCTTTCTACTTGGCCGGCGACTGCGCCGTGCCGAAAGCCTCGTAGGCCTTGATGACCGCCTGGACCAGCTTGTGCCGGACGACGTCCTTCTCGTCGAAGTAGACGAACGCGATGCCCTCGACACCGGCGAGCACCGAGATGGCTTCGACGAGGCCGGACGTCTTCCCCTGGGGCAGGTCGATCTGGGTGATGTCCCCGGTCACCACCACCTTCGAGCCGAAGCCGATCCGCGTGAGGACCATCTTCATCTGCTCGGGGGTCGTGTTCTGGGCCTCGTCGATGATCACGAAGGCGTCGTTCAGCGTCCGCCCGCGCATGAAGGCGATGGGCGCCACCTCGATGGCGTTGCGCTCGAGCAGCCGGGCGACCTTCTCGTAGTCGAGCAGGTCGTAGAGGGCGTCGTACAGAGGCCGCAGGTAGGGGTCCACCTTCTCCTGGAGGTCGCCCGGGAGGAAACCGAGCTTCTCCCCCGCCTCCACGGCGGGCCGCGCCAGGACGATGCGCGCCACGGACTTCGCCATGAGGGCCGACACGGCCTGGGCGACGGCCAAATAGGTCTTCCCTGTCCCAGCCGGTCCTATGCCGAACACCATGTCGAGCTTCTCGATCTGCTCGACGTAGACGCGCTGGTTGAGGCTCCGCGGCACCACGATCTTCTTGCCGCCGCGGACCGCCGCCTTCATCAGGTAGTCGCGGAGGCGCGTGGCGCCGTCCCGGGAGAGGAGCTGAGCGGCGAGGCGCACGTCGCCGGCCGAGACCGAGTAGCCGTCCTTCATGAGACCGGTGAGCTGTTCGAAGATCTGGCCGACGGTCTCCTCCGCCCCCTCCTCGCCCTCGACCAGCAGCTCGGTCCCGTGGCTCTTGATCCGGACGTTGAGCGTGTCCTCGAGGAAGCGGAGGTTCTCGTCGTGAGTCCCGAAGAGGGTCTCGACCCCCCGATCGGGGACGGCGATCCGCCTCATCGGAAGAGCGAAGCCCCGTGAGACCGCGGGCGGTCCCTGCAGTCGTTCGTCACGGAGGTCAGCAACAGGGTTTGGGTGAAGGCTCTTGCAGGCAGCCTAGGTGAGGTTCCGTCGGCATGGGAAGACCTTACACCGGTTTCCTCGGAGCAGGCAAGAGCCGGCGCGCTCCCTGCGCTCCTTGACAAGAATGGAGCGGCCTCCGAGACTGGGGCGTCCCTCGAACCCCCTCCACGGAGGACCTTGTGCCGCTCTCTCGCACACCTGGCGCGTATGCCCGCACCGTGGTCGCTGGCCTCGCTTCCGGAGCCGCGCTCGTCGTGGCGCTCGGGGTGTCGCCCATCCGCCCGACGGACCGGTCCGGAAGCGCAACGCGATCTCCGAGAGGCTTCGACAGCCCCTTCGAGGCGGCGGAGTTCTTCGCGCGAAAGCGCGCGCCGATCGGAGAGACGCAGGTCCCGAGCGAGCGGTACGCGACAGCGCGACGGCAGATGGCCGCGATGCCCCTGTACTCCACCGCCAGGCGCGCCTTCGTCTCGCGTCCTGGGCGGTCGCCCTACGCGCTGCCGAACATCGGCACGTGGGGGGCACTCGGGCCTGGGAACATCGGCGGTCGGACCCGCGGGCTGGTCATCGATCCGGGCAACCCGAACGTGATGTACGCCGGCGGTGTGTCGGGTGGCGTGTGGAAGACGACGAACGGCGGTACGTCATGGGCGGCCCTCAACGACCTGATGGGCAACCTCAGCATCGCGACTCTCGCCATGAGCCCCTTCGCCAGCCAAACGATTCTCGCCGGCACGGGCGAGGGCTTCTTCTTCCGGGGCGACGGCATCTTCAAGACGACGAACGGCGGTTCGAGTTGGACCCAGATCGCGGCGACGGCCGCGGATCCCGACTTCTACTTCGTCCACAAGATTCTCTACAGCCCCCAGAACTCGGGAGTGGTCTACGCTGCGACTTGGACGGGAGTCTTCCAGTCCACGGACGGCGGCACCACTTGGAACCAGATCCTCGACCCCGACCCACCCTCCACCTACGGCAGCAAGCCGTGCTACGACATGGCGATCCGGCCCGACAAGCCGAACGACTGGCTGGTCGCCGCCTGCGGGTACCAGACGCAAGCGACGGTGTATCGCAACACCGATGCCCTGAACAATCCCAGTACATGGAGCGCGGCGTTGAGCGATCCCGGCATGGGCCGAACCTCCCTGGCCATGGCACCGTCGAACCCCGACGTCGTCTATGCCCTATCCGCCAGCATCAGCTTCGGCGGAGCGTACTACGGCGGTCTCCACAAGGTGTTCCGGTCTCAGCCGAGCACACCAGGTGATGCCGCGACGTGGGCGACGAACTGGACCACCCAGCGGGCGAACACGGGCACCTACATCCTCAACAACCTTCTCTTGAGCAATCCACTGCTGCCTCTCTGCTATGGCCAGGGAACCTACAGCCAGGGCTTCTACGACAGCGTGATCGCCGTCGATCCCCTGGACGCCACGAAAGTGTGGGTCGGCGGGATCGACCTGTTCCGATCGGACGACAGCGGGATGACATGGGGCCTCGTCTCCTACTGGTGGGACCAGGCTCACACCACCTTCGCACATGCCGACCATCACGCGATCGTCTTCCATCCCGACTACGATGGGAGCGCGAACAAGATCGTCTTCTCGGCCAACGACGGCGGCGTGTTCATGGCCACCGATGCGCGGGCCGCAACCCGCACGGCGGCCTGTGACGGTGCCGATGCCACATTCGACTTCACCAGCCTCAACAACAACTACGGCGTGACGCAGTTCTATTACGGCGCCGTCTATCCGGACGACGACGCCTACTTCGGCGGGACGCAGGACAACGGGACGATCCGCAGCACGGACGTCGACGGAGCGAACGCGTGGCAGGACATCCACCTCGGCGGAGACGGCGGCGCCGTTGCCGTGGACCCTCGGGATACGCAAGTCCTCTACGCCGAGTACACAGGCCTGTCCATCGAAAAATCCACGAACGGTGGCGCCTCGTGGCAGGCCGCCCGGAGCGGCATCAGCGATCCCGGGTTCCAGTTCATCGCGCCGTTCGTGATGGATCCCAGCGACCCCGACACCCTGTGGACCGGGGGCAAGTACATGTGGCGAACGCGCAACGGAGCCTCCAACTGGCAGAAGGCCAGCGCGGGCTTTCCGTACAGCGTCAGCGCCATCGCCGTGGCGCCCAGCGACCCCAACTATGTTCGGCTCTGTTCCAGAAAGCGTGGGCGCACGAGCATTCACGCGGCCTTGGCCAAGCGGGC
>JACQGI010000029.1 GCA_016199625.1 Acidobacteriota bacterium
CCCCGCGGCGGCACGTTCACGATCCGGCGCAGGGCCACGCCGTCTTGCGGGTTCAGGACCAGGCGCAGGTAGGCCAGGACGTCCTTCACCTCCTTGCGCTCGTAGAAGCCCACGCCGCCGACGACCAGGTACGGGAGCCCCGCGCGGCGCAGCGCCTCCTCGAAGAGCCGGCTCTGGGAGTTGGTCCTGTACAGGACGGCGGCACGCCCTTCGTGCCGGTGGGCAGCGATGCGCTCGACGACCCAGGCCGCCTCCTCGAACTCGTCGCCGGCCAGGTGAAGGTGAACGGGCACGCCGACATCGCGCACGGCGCGGAGGCTCTTGCCCTTGCGTCGGACGTTGTGCGAGACGAGGGCGGAGGCGGCGTCGAGGATCGCCTGGCTGCTTCGGTAGTTCTCCTCGAGGCGCAGAATCCGGGCGCCGGGGAAGTCGTGCTCGAAGTCCAGGATGTTCTGGATGTCCGCCCCCCGCCAGGAGTAGATCGACTGGTCTTCGTCACCCACCACCGTGACGTTCCCGGACCTGCCGGCGAGGTGGCGGATCAGTTCGTACTGCGCGCGGTTCGTGTCCTGGTACTCGTCCACGAGGACGTAGCGGAAGCGCCGTTGGTAGCGCTCCCGGACGCCGGCATCCTCCAGGAGCGCCACGGCCTCGAGCAGGAGGTCGTCGAAGTCCAGAGCGTGAGCGGCGTCGAGGGCCTGACGGTAGCGCTCGGCGACCCGGGCCAGCGTCGCGGCCGCCGCGGACTCGCCCTCCACCGCCTCCGGGTCGCGCCCGGAGTTCTTCCGCGCGGAGATCCTCGATAGGATGCGGCGGGGCGGGTGGAGCTTCTCGGAGAGGTCCAGGGCGCGCAGGGTCTCACGGACCACCGCGAGCTGGTCGTCCTCGTCGTAGATGACGAAGTCACGGGGCAGCCCCGCCGCCTCCGCCTCGCGGCGCAGCAGGCGCACGCAGAGGGCGTGGAACGTCATGATCCAGCTCCCCAGGGACCCGCCCAGGAGCGCCTCGACCCGGGCCTTCATCTCCTGAGCCGCCTTGTTGGTGAAGGTCACAGCCAGGATGGAGTCGGAGGCCGCGCCGCGGTCGCGGACCAGATGGGCGATGCGGTGTGTGATCGCACGGGTCTTGCCACTGCCCGCACCGGCCAGGATCAGGACCGGACCCTCGGTCGCGAGAACGGCTTCGCGCTGCTGCGCGTTCAGTCCCTCGAGAAGCGACGAGCCGTCGGACATTCGATACACCCTAGCACAGCCACCGGTGCCCCCCGGCGCGCGGTGTTCCTCCGCGATGCCTGGCTACTCGACGGTGACCGACTTGGCCAGGTTCCTCGGCTGGTCCACGTCGCGCCCGGCCCGCACGGCAACGTGGTACGCGAGGAGCTGGAGCGGGAGGACCATCACGAGGGGCGAGAACACCTCCTCGATGGCGGGGACCTCGAGTACGGCGTCGGTGGCGGGGTCGAGGATCCGCCGCACCTCATCGTCACCGGAGAAAGCCACGGCGATCACCCGGCCGCCGCGCGCCTTCACCTCCTGGACGTTGGACAGCATCTTGTCGTAGACGCGCCCCTTCGGGCAGAGCGCCACGACCGGGAGCCGCTCGTCGATGAGGGCAATGGGACCGTGCTTCATCTCGCCGGCGGGATACCCCTCGGCGTGGACGTACGAGATCTCCTTGAGCTTGAGGGCCCCCTCGAGAGCGATGGGGTAGTGGATCCCGCGCCCCAGGTAGAGGAAGTCCGTCGCGCTCGCGACCGAGCGCGACAGGTCGTCGACGGTCGCCTCGGCGCCCAGGGCCTGTTCCATGAGATGGGGCACGCGGGTCAGGCCCTCGAGGAGCTCGCGGCAGGCCGCGGGGGTGAGGGCACCCCGGAGCCGGCCCAGATGCAGCGCGAGGAGCATCAGGGCGACGAGCTGGGCGGTGAAGGCCTTGGTGGACGCGACGCCGATCTCCGGACCCGCGTGGGTGAGGAGGGTCCCGGCCGCCTCCCGGGTGAGCATGGAGCCTTGAACGTTGCAGATGGCCACGGGGAGGGCGCCCCGGCGCTTCGCCTCTCGGAACGCCGCGAGGGTATCCGCCGTCTCCCCGCTCTGGCTGATGGCCACTGCGAGGGTCCCGGGTCCGACCAGGGGCGTCCGGTAGCGGAACTCGCTGCCATAGTCCACCTCCGTGGGGATCCCGGCCACCTGCTCGAGGAGGAACTTGCCGACGAGCGCCGCGTGCCAGCTCGTGCCGCAGGCGATGAGCACGACGCGCTGTGCCCCCTTGAGGCCCTCCGCCGCCGGGCCCAGCTCCTCGAGGTGGACCTCGCCCTCCTCGAGGCCGATACGCCCGAGCAGCGTGTCGCGCACAGCCCGGGGCTGCTCGTGAATCTCCTTGAGCATGAAGTGGCGGAAGCCCCCCTTCTCGGCCTGGACGGGATCCCAGGTGATGCGCTGGGGCGCGCGCTCCAGGGGAGCGCCTGCCGCGCTCGTGATCCGCGTCGAAGCCGGGGTGACGGTCACGACGTCACCATCGTCGAGGAAGAGGAAGTCGCGTGTGTAGGGGAGCAGCGCGGGGACGTCCGACGCGAGGAAGTGCTCGCCGTCGCCCAGCCCGACGACCATGGGCGGGCCCATGCGGGCCGCGACGAGGGTCTGGGGCTCGTCGCGGTGGAGGAACACGAGGGCGTAGATTCCCACGAGCTCGGCCACCGCCTTCCGCACGGCCGCCTCGAGGCTGCCGCGATAGTGGGACTCCACGAGGTGCGCGATGACCTCGGTGTCGGTCTGCGTCACGAATCGATGGTCCTGGGCGATCAGGCGCGTCTTGAGGCTCAAGTAGTTCTCGATGATCCCGTTGTGGACGACGACGATCCGCCCGTGGCAGTCGATGTGGGGATGGGCGTTCTCCTCGCTCGGCCGGCCGTGGGTGGCCCACCGCGTGTGGCCGAGGCCGAAGGCGCCGGAAAGAGGTTCGTCGCGGAGGACGTCCTCGAGGTTGCCGAGCTTGCCGGCCGAGCGGCGGCGGAGGAGCTGCCCCTCGTGGACGACCGCGATGCCCGCCGAGTCGTACCCGCGATACTCGAGGCGCCGGAGTCCCGCGAGGATCACCGGGACCGCGTCACGACGCCCCACGTAGCCGACGATGCCGCACATTCAGCCCTTCCCCGCCTCCTTGTCCGCCTTCTCCCGTGCCAAACGTTCTCGACGGGCGCGCGCCCAGCCCTCCTTCGAGACCTGTCGCGCGCGGGCCACGGCCAGCGCGTCGGGGGGCACGTCCTCGGTGATCGTGCTGCCGGCACCCACGTACGCCCCCGGCCCCACGGTCAACGGGGCGACGAGGGTCGTGTTGCTCCCCACGAAGGCCCCGGCCCCGATCCGCGTGGGGTGCTTCGAGGTCCCGTCGTAGTTGCAGGTGATCGTCCCCGCCCCGACGTTGACCCGCTCGCCAATCTCGGCGTCCCCCAGATAGCTGAGGTGCGGGGCCTTGGCGCCGGCCCCGAGCCGGGTCTTCTTGAGCTCCACGAAATTACCCACCCGGGCCCCCGCCCCGATCACCGTCTCCGGCCGCACATGGGCGAAGGGCCCCACCGAGGCGCCGGACGCCACCACCGCCTCGCGCAGCAGGCAGTGGTCGAGGATCTGCGCCCCGGGGCCGACCTCGGTATCCACGAGACGCACGAAGGGCCCCACCGCGGCTCCCGAGCGGACGGTCGTGCGTCCCTCGAGGAACGTGAAGGGCCGGATCACGGCGTCGGGCTCCACCACCGCATCGGGCCCTACGTGGATCGTCGTGGGGTCCTCGAGTACCACGCCGGCGGCCAGGAGCACCCGGGTGCGACGCTCCCGGAGCAGGCGCGAGACCGCCGCCAGCTCCTCGAGGGTGTTGACGCCGAGGGCCTCGCTCGGGTCCGGGGTGGCGAACGCAGCGACGGGCCGACCCGCAGCGACCATCGAGGCCACGACGTCGGTGAGATAGTACTCGCCCTGGGCGTTGCGGGGCGAGAGAGCCTCGAGGGGCCCGACGAGTGCCGCGACGTCGAAGGCGTACACCCCGGCGTTGATCTCCCGGACCGCGCGCTCCTCGGCCGACGCGTCCTTGGCCTCCACGACCGCTCGGACGGCGCCGCTCGGGTCGCGCAGGACGCGACCGTAGTCCCCGGCGTCGGTCAGCACGGCCGTGAGGAGAGTGGCTGCGGCCCCCCGGGAGCGATGGGTCTCGAGCAGGGCGGCGAGGGTCTCGCTCCGCAGGAGGGGCAAGTCGCCGTTCAGCACCAGGAGCGTGCCGGCGTGGCGGGACCAGGCGTCCTGCGCTGCGCGGACGGCGTGGCCGG
Source organism: Acidobacteriota bacterium (assembly GCA_016199625.1). Taxonomy (GTDB): domain Bacteria; phylum Acidobacteriota; class Vicinamibacteria; order Fen-336; family Fen-336; genus JACQGI01. The sequence continues at coordinate 4,316 of JACQGI010000029.1, forward strand.
TCCCGAGAGGCGGGACCTGGCGGACGAAGGCGAGCCCCCGACCCTGGAAGGCGGCTTCCACGTCCTCCGCCCGATGACCCACGACCACGGTCGGGGTCCGGAGACCGAGCGTCTCGAGGGAGCGGAGGAGGTGTTCGAGGAGGGGCAGGCCGAAGGCCTGATGTAGCACCTTGGCCCGGGCGCTCTTCATCCGCGTCCCCTTGCCCGCAGCGAGGACGAGCGCATGCACCGTCATGACGAGGATCCTAGCACGCCCCCCCGGAGCGGCCGTGAATCCGCCCCGGGGCGAAGGCGAGGCGTCAGGAGGCCGCGGAGTAGACGAGGGCCACGAACTCGTCCTCTTCGCGGATGGGGTCGAAATCCGAGTCGCTGCGGGCCTGGGCCCGACTGGCCGGGCTCACCGCGATCGCCGAGCGGAGCGACTTCAGGGCGGTGGCGTTGTCGCCCGCCCGCGCAGCCGCCGCAGCGAGGCAGTAGAGGACGTGCTCGTTCTTGGGGTGGATCTCGGCGGCCTGGTGGAAGAACCTCAGCGCCTCCTGGTATTCGCCCCGGTTGTGGAGGAAGACGCCGTAGTTCAGGAGGTCCTCGAAGCTCTTGGGCTTGTACGCCGGACGCCGCTCGACGGCCCGCTCACAGAGCGTTCGGTAGGTCCGGGCGCGCTCGAGGACGTCACGCTCGTCGGGGTGGGCAGCGATCAGCTCGTCCAGGATCTCGGCTGCCTTCTCGTAATCTTTCTTTCCGAAGGCCTTCATGGCCCGATCGAAGGCCTCCACGGCCTGGCTCATGCGCCGGTCGTTGGAGACGGCGCCCCTCTTCCCGCTCATCCGGCTGCCTCCTGGGATCGGCCCCCGAACGTCGGCCGAGCCCGCGAGTCTAGCACGGCTGGCCCGACGGCGCCAGCACGTGACAGCCGCCGCGGCTTTGCTAAAATAGTGTTTTGGTCTTCTGCCCGTGACGCGAGAAAGAGGCGAGCCGATCTCCATCCGGGGGGCGCGGGTCCACAACCTCAAGGGAGTGGACTGCGACCTGCCCCGGAACGGCCTCGTGGTCATCACGGGGCCCTCGGGGTCAGGAAAGTCCAGCCTGGCCTTCGACACGCTGTATGCCGAGGGGCAGCGACGGTACGTCGAGAGCCTCTCCGCCTACGCCCGGCAGTTCCTGGAGCAGATGGAGAAGCCGGACGTCGAGTCGGTGACGGGCCTCTCGCCGGCCATCGCCATCGCCCAGCGGACGACCGCAAGCCACCCGCGGTCCACCGTGGGAACCGTCACCGAGGTCTACGATCACCTCCGCGTGCTCTTCGCGGCCCTGGGGCGGCCCCACTGCCCGCGCTGCCGGGAGCCCATCGCCTCGCAGACGGCCGAGCAGATCGCCGAGGCGCTCCTCCGGGAACCCGAGGGCCGCCGCCTCGCCATCCTGGCGCCCGTGGTGCGGGGCCGCAAGGGCGCCTACCGGAAGGAGCTCAAGGAGCTCGCGGGCCAGGGCTTCCTCCGCGCGCGGATCGATGGCCGCCTGCGGTCCCTCGAGGAGCCCGTGGTCCTGGACCCCCGCCGCAATCACCACGTGGACGTGCTCGTGGACCGGGTCCAGCTGCGCTCCGGCGTCGAGCGTCGGCTGCTGGCGGGCGTCGAGCGGGCCCTGGCCCTGGCCCGGGACGTCGTGCTCGTCTCCGTCGAGGGCGGCGGCGAGCGGATCTTCAGTCGGCGTCTCGCCTGCGTGAACTGCGACTTCTCACTCCCCGAGCTGTCCCCGCGCGCCTTCTCCTTCAACTCCTCCTACGGCGCCTGCCCCGCCTGCGACGGGCTCGGGCGGCGCTGGGCCGTGGACCCGCGGAAGGTCGTTCCCGATGCCGGTCGTTCCCTCCTCGAGGGAGCGATCCACCCCTGGCAGCGTCACGGCCCCCGCCTCGTGAGGGAGGCCCTCGTGGAGCTTGCGGAGCGCCACGGCTTCTCCCTGGAGGCGCCGTTCCGCGAGCTTCCCCGTAAGGGTCAGAAAGCTCTCCTCGAGGGGGACGACGGCTTTCCCGGCGTCCTGCCCGACCTCACGCGACGCGTGGAAGCGCTCCTCCTCATGGACCCCCACGGCGGCGAGAGGGACCGCGCCGTACGCGAGGCCGGCCTCGCCTGGGACGACCTGCGCGCGTACCTGACCGAGGTGGTCTGCGAGGAGTGCCGCGGGGCACGCCTGCGCCGGGAGAGCCTGGCCGTGCTCCTGGGAGAGCGCTCGATCGCCGACTACTGCGCGCTGCCGGTCACCGCCGCGCGGACGGCCTTCAGAGATCTCTCGTTCGGCGAGCGCGAGCGCCCGGTGGCCGATCGCTTGCTCCACGAGATCGCGAGCCGCCTCGATTTCCTCGACGCCGTGGGGGTGGGATATCTGACCCTCGACCGCCCCACCACGACGCTCTCGGGGGGCGAGGCCCATCGCGTCCGGCTGGCCACGCAGATCGGAGCGCGGATGCAGGGGATCCTGTACGTCCTCGACGAGCCCTCGGTGGGCCTTCACCCCCAGGACAACCAGCGCCTTCTCGCCACCCTCAAGTCCATCCGCGACCTCGGCAACACCGTCGTGGTCGTGGAGCACGACGAGGAGACGATCCGCTCCGCCGACTGGATCGTGGACCTGGGGGAGGGGGCTGGACATTGCGGCGGTCGGGTCATGTACCAGGGGCCGCCGGACTCCATGGACGGCAGCCTCACGGGCCGCTACCTTCGCGGAGAGCTGCGCATCGACGTGCCCCCGATACGCCGCAGCCCCAAGGGGACGCTCCGCATCGTGGGAGCCCGAGAGCACAACCTCCGCGACGTGGACGTGGAGGTGCCGCTCGGGGTCCTGACGGCCGTGACGGGGGTGAGCGGCGCGGGCAAGTCCACCCTCGTGGACGACATCCTCCACCGGGCCCTCGCCCGGCGGCTCTACGGGGCCGCCGCCGAGCCCGGACGGCACGACGCCCTGCTGGGCGTCGAGGCGGTCGACAAGGTCATCGCCATCGATCAGAGCCCCATCGGCCGGACGCCTCGCAGCAACCCGGCCACGTATACCGGGGCCTTCGCCTTCGTGCGGGACCTCTTCAGTCTCGTGCCCGAGGCGCGGGCGCGGGGCTACAAGCCGGGCCGCTTCTCCTTCAACCCCCGAGGGGGGCGATGCGAGGCGTGCCAGGGCGACGGCGTGCGATCCATCGAGATGCACTTCCTCCCCGACGTCTACGTGATGTGCGACGCCTGCCGGGGCAAGCGCTACAACCGGGAGACCCTCGAGATCCTCTACAAGGGGCGGACGGTCGCCGACGTTCTCGACATGACCGTCGCCGAGGCCCAGGCGCTTCTCGAGGCCCACCCGCGCCTCAATCGCATCCTCCTGACGCTCATGGACGTCGGCCTCGGCTACCTGCGCCTGGGCCAGAGCGCCACGACGCTTTCCGGGGGCGAAGCGCAACGCGTCAAGCTGGCGCGGGAACTGGCCCGGCGCGAGACCGGGCGGACCCTCTACATCCTCGACGAGCCCACGACGGGGCTGCACTTCGACGACATTCGCAAGCTGCTCCACGTGCTTTCGCGTCTCGTGGATGCGGGGAACAGCGTGCTCGTGATCGAGCACAACCTCGACGTCGTCAAGACCGCCGACCACGTCATCGATCTCGGCCCCGGCGCCGGCGCCGAAGGGGGGCGGCTCGTGGCCCAGGGGACCCCCGAGACGGTGGCCCGCAGCCGGCGCAGCGCGACGGGCCGTTGTCTGCGCCGGGTGCTGGACACCGGGAAGGGAGGGCCTCCGTGACGGATCCGCTTCTCGCCTGGCGTTCCGAGTTCCCCATCCTCGAGAGGTCCACGTACCTGGTCAGTCACTCGCTCGGGGCCATGCCTCGCAGCGCCGCCGAGCGCCTGCGCGAGTACACCGACACCTGGGCCTCCCGTGGCGTCCGCGCCTGGGCCGAGGGGTGGTGGCGGATGCCGCTCACCGTGGGGGACCACGTCGGACGCCTGATCGGCGCCGCGCCGGGGTCCGTTGTGATGCACCAGAACGTCTCGCTCTGCCAGTCGCTGGTGCTGTCGTGCTTTGACTTCAACGGGCGGCGCACCAAGGTCGTCTACGAGGACCTGAATTTCCCCTCGGTCATGTACGTTTACGAGGCACAGCGCGCCCTCGGGGCGCGAGTCGAGATGGTCCCGAGCGCCGACGGAGTCACCGTGCCCCTCGATCGCCTCCTCGCGGCCATCGACGAGGAGACGCTCCTCGTGCCGATCTCCCACGTGATCTTCAAGAGCGGCTTCGTCCAGGACGTGGCCGCCATCGTGCGACGAGCCCACGATGTCGGAGCCCTGGTCGTCGCGGATCTGTATCAGTCAGCGGGGACGGTGCCCGTGGACGTCACCGCCTGGGACGTGGACTTCGCCACGGGCGGTTCGGTGAAATGGCTCTGCGGCGGGCCCGGCGCGGGCTACCTGTACGTCGCGCCCCGCCTGCGGGAGGGCCTCGCGCCGCGCCTGACGGGGTGGATGGCCCATCGCCAACCCTTCGCCTTCGAGACGGGTCCCGTCGCCTACGCCGACGACGCGACACGATTCCTCCACGGCACACCCGCCGTGCCGGCCCTCTACGCCGCCCAGGCCGGCTACGCGATCGTGGAGGCGGTCGGAGTGGAGGCCATCCGCGCGAAGTCCGTTCGCCAGACGCAGCTCCTCGTCGACCACGCCCGGGAGCACGGCTTCACGCCGCGCTCCCCCAATCGGAGCGACGAGCGGGGAGGGATGGTGATCCTGGATGTCCCTCACGGTGAGGCCGTGGCCCGGGAGCTTCTCCGCCGCGAGATCCTCGTGGACTATCGGCCCGGAGCGGGGATCCGTCTCTCCCCCCACTTCTACACGACCGACGACGAGCTGCGCCAGGCACTGGCCGAGACCCGCCGCATCCTCGACAGCGGGTCCTATCGCGAGCACCTTTCAGCTGGCGGCCCCGACTTCTAGGCGTGGTGGGCGGGCCACACCCGTGGCCGCAGCGCCTGTGGCTGGTTGCCACAAGCGTCTGTGCCAGTGCAGATAAGCGGTTTGCTATCAACGCATTAGTACGCAGGACGGCATGGCACAGGGCTTGCTCCTGCCGAAGCAACCGGACGGTACCGTGTCTTCCGGCGAGTAAAAACACCATGGGCTATCGACGGACGCTCAGACGCGAGGTCGGCTGCACGGGGATCGGGCTCCACTCGGGAAAGCCCGTGCGGTTGCTCCTCAAGCCCGCGGCGGCCGAGCACGGGATCCGCTTCCGGCGGACGGACGTCGGAGTCGAGATTCCCGCGACGCTCGCCCACCTTGCGCGCCTCGACCACGCGACGACGCTGTCCCGGGACGGGGTCTCGATCGACACCGTCGAGCACCTGCTCTCGGCCCTGACCGCGTTGGGTGTCGACGACGTACAGGTGGAGGTGGACGGGCCCGAGGTCCCCATTCTCGATGGCAGCGCGGCGCCCTTCGTGATCCTCATCCACGAGGCGGGCCTCCGGCCCCTGAGCGTCCCCCGGCGCTACCTCAAGGTCCTGAAGCCCGTTGAGGTCGTTCGCGGCTCCAAGACCGTGCGGCTCTCCCCGGCCGACCACCTCGAGGTCACGTACACGATCGGCTTCGACCACCCGCTGCTCCGCCACCAGCAGGCCGCGTTCCGGGTGTCGCCCGAGACCTTCAGCGACGAGATCGCCCCGGCCCGAACCTTCGGGTTCCTCCGCGAGGTGGAGACGCTTCGACGGAACGGCTTGGCCCTCGGGGGCAGCCTCGAGAACGCCATCGTCATCGGGGAGAGCGGCGTCCTGAACAACAAGCTGCGCTTCGAAGACGAGTTCGTGCGCCACAAGATCCTCGACGCCATCGGTGACTTGGCGCTCCTGGGTCGTCCCGTGGTGGGCCATCTCGAAGCCGTCAAGGCGGGTCACGCCCTCCACGCTGCCCTCGCCCAGAAGCTCATGGCCACGCCGGACGCGTGGGCGTTGGTCGCCCATCCCCAGCTTCCGGTGCTCGACCTGCCTGCGGCGCAGCCGGCCCCCGGCTTCGCCCTCGAGGCCTCCTAGCCCCGACTCCTGTCGGGGCGACGCTTCACTCGCCCTTGACGACGGTCGCTTCGACCTTGAGCTCGTAGGTCCGTCGCTGGGCATCGTTCGACCGGATGAGGACCGTTTTGGCGACCTTTCCTTCGAAGGCGCGGGTCTGGAGCTCCACGCGCAAGGGAGCGCTGCCTCCGGGCTTGACGATCTTGTCCTTGTCCCTCAGCAGCGCAGCCGTGCAGCCGCAGCTCGAGGCGACGGCCTCGATCACCAGGTCCGCGTTGCCGAAGTTGCGGATGCTGAACTCCTTCGTCAGGGATCGATGCTGCAGCGCCTTTCCGAAGTCGAAGCCGGCCGGCTCCACCGCGATCCGGGGCCCCTGAGCTGCGGGAGCGGCCTTGGGCTCCTCGGCCCGCACGGGAGCGAGGAGCACGAGTGCCAGGAACGCGAGAGAGGCGGTCTTCATGCGGTCCTCCCTGCGGACCGCCCCCGCCCCTTCTTTTTCCCTGCGGTGAGCCTCCGCATGTATGCGTCGAGCATCTCGTTCTCGTAGGTCACCGTGTTGAGGAAGAGGCTCTCGACGAGGTAGCGCCTGCGGTCCCCCTCGTCCATCTGCTCGACGATCCCCTGGATCTCGCGCATCATCTCCTCGAAGGAGACGCGCAGGTGCTTCCGGAGAGTGACCTCGCGGTAGAGCGTCTCGAGGACCGACAGCAGATCCCCGTCGAGGGCCAGCTCGTGTCCCGTCGTGAGGCGCACCCTACGCATCGCCTTTCCCCCGCCGCTTGACGCCGAAGGCTGCGAGCGCCTCGGCCTCTTCCCTGTGGATGTCCACGATCTTGTGGACGCCCGTCATGGAGATCATGGTCTCGACGCGTGGCTGGAGGCCGGCCAGGCGCACCGCTCCTTCCTTCTCACGAAGGAGGCGGTGGATGTCCATGAGGCACCCGATCGACGCGCTGTCGATGTAGGTCACCGCCGAGAGATCGATGACCACCTTGCGCGTCCCGTCCTCCACGAGCTGACGCACCTCGGCGAAGAAGGAGGCGAGTACGGGGTAGGTGAGCTTAGCCTCCTGGACCCGGACGATCCGGACGTCGCCTCTCTGCTCGACGGAGAGCTGCATCCCACTCTACCTCCGTGCTGCCCGGACGGGCCCCCGGCCCCCCCGGGACGGCTGCTGGGCCTTGAGGAGAAGGCGCGCCAGCTCCTCACGCCCGCGGTTGATCCGGCTCTTGACGGTGCCCTCGGGGAGCGCCAGCCGTTCGGCCATTTCCTGGTAGCTCAAGCCCGCGAGATCCCTCAGCACGACCGCCTCCCGGAGCTTCTCGGGGAGCTGGTCGAGGCCCTTCCGGACGAAGCTCTGCCGATCGCGGTCCTCGAGGGCGCGGTGCGGATTGCCCGAAGACGCCGGCGCCGTGTCGAAGGCCAGCAGGTCTTCGACGAGCACCTCGCGCTCGCGCTTGTTGGCCCGGTACCGGTCGATGCAGTAGTTGCGCGCGACGCTGGAGAGCCACGTGGAGAAGTCGGCATCACGGTTGAACTTGTCGAGGCTCCGGAAGACCTTGAGGAAGATCTCCTGGGTGAGGTCCTCGGCCTCGTCGTGCTTCCCGGTAAACTTGTACGAGATGTGAAAGACCTTCCGCCGGAACCGAGCGACGATCAGGTCCCACGCCTCGTTCTCCCTCCGCAGGCATCGCTCGATGAGCTCCGCGTCGGAAGGCCCTGCGCCGCCCTCTTGCAACGGGCTTTCACCCCGAGGTGTGACCGTGTCCGGGCGCGACCGGCCGCCAGCATCCGATGATAGTGGCATGGTCCCGGAGGGTCAAACCCCTCTCACCGGACAGCGGGTCGCCCCGCTGCCGTCCAGGCGGTGTACCAGTAGCTGCCCACGTCCCCGGCGGCCTGGCTGAGCCTCCCCTTCAGGATGTCGCCGGCGCGGGCCGCGAGGTCGTCGTAGTAGATCTCCGTGTAACCCGCCTTCCCACGGCGGGCCAGCTCCTCGTGGTAGAGGAGGTTGTCCAACCAGACGTACGTCGCGTTCATCATGGCGAAGACGTATTCCTTCGGCTCGTCGAGGAAATGGGCCGCGCCGGGGCCGAGCTTCAGGCGTCCTCCCATGACCTCCGGGAGTTTCACGGAGAAGCGCACCCACAGACCGTGCTGTTCGGTCTTCTGACCGTCGGCGTTCTCGGCGAGGGCGAGGGGGTTGTGGAGATCGGTGACCAGGCCCGCGAGGGCGTCGGACTCCGCGAGGATCCGCGCCTTGTCGCCCGAGCGGAAGGCCTCGACGAGGCGGTCGTACGCGGTGTGGACGAGCCAGGGAAGCCGACCCGCTCCCGTGGCGGCGTCCCCGAAGCGGCTCCGGAGCGCCTCTTCACCGCGGGGCAGGTCGAGGAACGGGAACGGAAGCAGCCGATCGACGGCGAAACGGCGCTCCTGCCCCTCCTCGGGCAGCGTCGGCTCCGGGGCCAGCGTCGGCATCTCGAGGCGGTGGGACTTGTAGAACGACTTGAGGGGCGACGGCAGGGTGTCGACCGCCTTCGCGGTGACCGCCTGGTGGACCACGGGCCCGTAGGCCGATGCGGGCGTGGCGACCCACGCGACCGCGGCGGCTGCCGCGAGCGCCGCGCGTCCGATGATCCCGAGCGCCGTGCGTCGATTCCCCAACGCCGTCCTCCTCTCCGACTACGAACGTCCCAGCCTACACGACCCGGGCAGCGGTCACTAGGCGGACCTCGAGGGCGCCCGCCTCGCGGAGGGCCACGGCGCAGGCTCGCGCCGTCGCTCCCGTCGTCGTCACGTCGTCCACCAGGACCACGATCCGGCCGGCCACTTGCGCACGGCGGCGAACGGCGAATGCGCCATGGACGTTCCTCCGGCGCGCAGCGGCCGGGAGGCCCGTCTGGGGGGGCGTATCTTTGCGCCGGACGAGGGCCAGGGGGGCGACGTCGCAGCCAGCCCGACGGCCGAGTTCCACAGCCAGGAGCTCCGCCTGGTTGAACCCGCGTTCGCGCCGGCGCCGCGGGTGGAGCGGGACCGGAACGAGGACAACGCCCGGTGCGACGAGCGCGCGCGCCGCCGGTTCGGCCGCCAGGGCCTCGGCGAGCCGCGAGGCGACCGCACGTCGACCCCGGAACTTGAGCTCGTGGACGAGGGTCCGGAGAACTCCATCGTACGGGCCGAGGCTGAAGCCCGCATCCACGGGGCTCCTCCTGCGCCGGCAACGAGGACACGCGGGGGAGGATCCGGCGATCGGCGCGCCACATCCGCACCGAGGCCCAGCGTGACGGGGCAGGGTGCCCCAACAGCCCTCGCACAGGGGCCCACGGGTGGGGTGGTCGACGGGCCCTTTGCAGGCCGGGCAGCGGGACGGAAACACCACGGCCAGCACCGGGTCCAGGAGCAGCCGAGCCGTGGCCGCCCTCGAGGCGAGGCTCACAGGCGTCGGCCTAGAGAAGCCCCTGCTCCTGCTTCTCCTGGCAGGAGATGCAGTGCTTGGCCCACGGCACGGCCTCGAGGCGCTTCTTGTCCATCTCTCCCTCGCAGGCGACGCAGAAGCCGTAGCGGCGGTCGCCGATGCGGTTCAGGGCCTCGTCCACGAGCTGCAACATGTCGCGCTCGGAGTTCGAGAGGCTGAACAGGAACTCCTTGGTGTAGGAGTTGGACGCCTTGTCGGCGATGTCCTGGGCCCCCTCCTCGTCGGCCTGCTTCCCGTAAGCCTTGTTCTTGTTGTACGCCTCCAGGATCTCCTGCTTCTTCTGCATGAGTCTCTCCCGGAAGGCCTTGAGCTTCTTCTGGTCCATTCTCGCGCCGTCTCCTCTCGTCTCTTCCGACGTCAATGGAACTCCCCGGTGTGCCGGAGCCTCAGGGGATTCCGTGTCGCTTTCGCTTCTCCCAGAGCGCCTTCCGACTGATCCCAAGGACCGCCGCTGCACGGGTCTGACTCCCCCCGGCGCGCTCGAGCACGTGTCGGATGTAGGCCAGCTCCACGTCCTGGAGCGTGGGGCGTCGCTCCCGGCCTGCCCACAGGGTCTGGGGCTGATCGAGGACGTGCTCGGGAAGCGCCTGTGCGGTCACGGCCTCGCCCGGGGCGTAGACGGCTGCCCGCTCGATCACCGAGCGCAGCTCGCGGACGTTCCCGGGCCATAGGTAGCCCCGCAGCGCCTCGGCGGCTGGGGTGTCGAACCCCGTTGCGCGTGTGGACTTGCGCTCCCGCTCCCGCGCCAGGAACAGCTCGGCGAGCGGCATCACGTCCTCGGGCCTCTCCCGAAGAGGTGGAACCGCCAGGGGCATCACCGCCACACGGTGGTACAGATCCTCGCGGAAGGTGCCGGCGGCCACCGCCTTGCGGAGGTCCACGTTCGAGGAGCAGACGAACCGCAGGTCCACCTCCAGGGTTCGCGTGCCGCCGAGCCTCTCGAAGCGCCGCTCCTCCACGACGCGCAGCAGCTTGGCCTGCAGCGCCGGCGCCAAGTCCTGGACCTGGTCGAAGTAGAGGGTCCCCCCGGCCGCCATCTCGATCTTGCCGACCTTCGTCTGCTTCGCGTCGGTGAAGGCGCCGCGCTCGTGGCCGAAGAGCTCGGACTCCAGGAGATCCTCCGGGATCGACGGGCAGTGGATCTTGACGAGGGGGCCGTTGCGCCGGGGACCGCTCTCGTGGAGCCAGTGAGCCAGCAGGTCCTTCCCGGTGCCGCTCTCCCCCTGGAGCAGCACGGGGCTCCGCGTCTCCGCCAGGCGCGGGATCAGCTGCAGCACCTCCCGCATGGCGGCCGAGAGGGCCACGACGCCGGCCGGTAGGCCGTGGGCGAGGGTGCTCACCCGGCCACCTCCACCCGCGCCGCGCCGCCCCACAGCCGCTCGAGGTCGTAGAAGCTCCGCGTTCTGGGGGTGAAGATGTGCACGACGAAGGCCCCGTAGTCCATCAGGATCCATTCCTGGCGCGGATAACCCTCGACGTGGTCCGGGCGCAGGTGCAGAGCCCGGAGAGTCTCCTCGACGGCGTCGGCGATGGCGAGGATCTGCTTCTGGTTGGACCCCGAGGCGAGGAGGAAGAAGTCTGTGAAAGAGCTCGAGCGGCGGAGGTCGAGGATCACGACCTCGGTCGCCTTCTTCGCCAGCGCCGCGCGAGCCGCCTGCTCCACAGCCGGCGGGACCTTCACTGGTAGAGGCTCCTTCGTGCGATGTAGTCCGCCACCGTGTCGGGGACGAGATAGCGGACGCTCCGTCCCTGCCGCACACGTTCGCGGATCGACGTGGCGGAGACCTCGATGGCGGGTCCCTCCACGCGCCTAACGCCGCGGGCGCCGGCCGCCGGCGGCGCCTCGGGCAAAGGCGGCGCACCCGGCCGTTCCACGACCGCGACGAGGCAACGGGCGAAGATTCCCGCCGGGTCCCTCCAGTCGGCCATCTCGGGGTAGGTGTCGCTGCCGACGATGAGGACGAGCTCGTCGCCGGGGCGCTCGGCCTCGAGAGCGGCCAGGGTGTCCACGGTGTAGCTGGGGCCTTCGCGCCGCAGCTCCGCGTCCGAGGGAACGAAGGCGGGGTGGTGCGCCGTGGCGAGACAGACCATCGCCCACCGGTCCAGGGGCGCCGAGAGCGGCCCCCTGCGATGCGGTGGAACGTGGGAGGGGACGAAGGCCACGACGTCCAGACCGAGACCCTCTCGGGCGGTCTCCGCCGCCCGCAGGTGACCGAGGTGGATGGGATCGAAGGTCCCGCCCATGATCCCGAGCCTCACGCCCGCTGCTCCGTCGGGGCCCGCCCGGCCTCGGCCACGAGGCGGAGAAGGGCCCGCTCGAGCTCCGCGAGGCCCGCGCCCGTCACGGCCGAGATCGGGAACACGTCGAGGCCGAGGGCCCCGGCCTCCTCGCGCAACGCCGTGAGCGGATCCGCGGGACCCACGGCATCGCGCTTGCTGGCGGCCACGATCTGCGGGCGCGAGAGCAGTCCTCCGTCCCACTGCCGCACCTCCTCGAGCACCGCCCGCAGGTCCGCCACAGGATCGCGTCCGAAGCTGCCGGAAGCGTCGACCACATGGACGAGGGCGCGTGTGCGCTCGACGTGGCGGAGGAAGTGGAGCCCCAACCCCGCCCCCTCGTGGGCCCCTTCGATGATCCCGGGGATGTCGGCGACCACCAGGGTCGCGTCGTCGACCTCCACGACACCGAGGACCGGCGTCAGCGTCGTGAACGGGTAGTCTCCGATCCGCGGCCTGGCCGCCGAGATCCGCGAGAGCAGCGTAGACTTGCCCGCGTTGGGCGCCCCCAGGAGTCCCACGTCGGCGATCAGCTTCAGGTCGAGCCGCAGCCAACGCTCTCCACCGGCCTCCCCGGGCTCCGCCTCCTGAGGGGCGCGGTTCCGGTTCGAGAGGAAGGCGCGGTTCCCGCGCCCGCCCCGTCCGCCCTTGGCGACGAGCAGGCGCTCGCCGTCGGCGAGGACCTCGCCGAGCCGCGCGTTCGTGCCTTCGTCGAGAGCCTCGGTGCCGGGCGGCACGGGGATCAACAGGACCTTCCCCTCGCGCCCGGTGCGATTGCCGCCGCGCCCATGGCGCCCGCGCTCCGCCCTGTATTCCGTGTGGTATCGGAGGGGCAGGAGGGTGTTCTGGTGGGAGACGGCGACGAGGAAGACGTCGCCCCCCTTGCCACCCGTACCGCCATCGGGTCCACCCCGAGGGACGTGGGGCTCGCGGCGGAAGCTGACGCAGCCCCGCCCGCCATCGCCCCCCTTGACGAAAATCTTGACCCGGTCGACGAACATGGCCCACCGCCCGCGGGCGGCGTCGCGGTTTCCCTAGCTCGCCGCGGGCAGCACGCTCACGCGGAGGCCACGAGCCCCGTGGTCCTCGAAGCGAACGACCCCGTCCACGAGGGCGAAGAGTGTGTGGTCCTTGCCGAGGCCCACGTTCCTCCCCGGTCTCCATTTGGTGCCGTGCTGCCGGAGGATGATCGTCCCGCCCCTGACCTCCTGGCCGCCGTAGCGCTTCACTCCCAGCCGCTGGGAGTTGCTGTCGCGGCCGTTCCGGCTCGAGCCCTGCCCCTTCTTGTGCGCCATGGCGTTCGTCCTGCCTCAAAAAACAGTGGAGCGGCCGCCGGGTCGTCCCGGAGCCGCTCGCGAGATTACCGGGGACGCCTCCTAAGCCTGGACCCTGTCGATCCTCACCGCGGTGAAGGGCTGGCGGTGGCCCCTGGTCCGCCGATAGTGCTTCCTCTTCTTGGACTTGAAGACCCTGACCTTGGAGTCGCGGCCCTGCTCGACGACCGTGGCCACCACCGTGGCCTTCTCGAGGCGCGGCATGCCCACGCGCGTCTCACCCTCGCCGCCCACGAGGAGAACCTCGTCGAAGGTCACCGTCTCGCCCGCGTCGGCGGGAAGACGCTCGAGGTAGATCGTTTCGCCCGGCTCGACCCGGTACTGCTTTCCCCCGCTCCTGATGATCGCGTACACCGTCCGTGCCTCCTTGGGAGACCTACTGAAACTGAAGACGTTAGCACAGGCCCCGCGGACCGTCAAACCCCGCGAGCCCGCGTGAGGGAATCAGAAGTCGTAGCCGATCCAGAAATCGAACCGGGTGTTGCGCGACGTCACCTTGAGGTCCGTGAGCTTCGACCAGTCGAAGTGGAGGGGATAGCCGAGAAAGAAGAACTGCAGCCCGACGCCGTACGAGGCGCGCCCGTCCACCAGGTGGAACCCCGAGACCGGCTCGCCGAAGACCGGGTCGTTGACGTAGGAGATCCCGTCCCCGCTCGAGGAGAATCGGAACCGCTCGCCCTTGAAGCGGGCGCCGCCCACGCCGGCGTACAACGTTCCCCGCACGGGTCCCAGGATGCCCAACGGCGTCTTCATCACGTCGATGATCGGCACCCGGAGCTCGGCATTGGCGAAGAAGCCCTCGTGGCCCGAGAACGAGAGATAGGGAAAGCCCCTGAGCTCCATGTTGCCGCCGAAATAGAAGATCGCCGGGTCGTCGCCCATGGACTTGAAGCCGCGCACCCGGGTGGCCAGAACGGCCGTGGTTCCACCGAGGCGGAGGTACTTGCGGGCGTCCAGCTCGACGGTCCTGCGCGAGAGGCTAGTCTCGCCGAGGCTCGGAGACAGCTCGAAACCCAGGAGGACCGTGCTCCCCGCGAGCGGCCCGAACTCGCGGAAGCGCGTCGTCTCTTGGACCAGGTTCACGGCGAGCGGGGCGAGGGTGCCGTCGTTGAGGAAGAACCGCACCCCCAGGAGGGCGGCCTGCTCGCGAGCGAGGGCCTCGGCTTCGGGGTTTTCGAACCGCTCCTTGAGCTTGAAGATCCCGGCGGAGAACTCGAGGCGTCGGAACTTGTCGAAGGGGTAGCGTGCGATGAGGTTGGCGCCGCTCAGGCGTTGGGTCGCGAAGGCGCCCTGGCGGTCGAAGATCCCGCGCTGCAGGCCGTACGGGGAAGCGTAGAAGAAGCGCGTGGTGTCGAAGGCCGTGAGACCGTACTGGAGCCGCTTGGCGAGGTTGACGTAGGTGCCCTCGTAGCTGCGGAACTCCCGGAGCGAGATCGCCGTCAGCACGAAGTTCTGGTCCCCGAGGACGTCGGAGAGCGCCACCTGACTGCCGCCGAAGAAGTCGCCGCCCGACGTGACCCCCACGTTGATGGGAGGCCGACCCTCGAGGAACAGTTTCTCGAAGACCCGCTTCTTGCGCTTGTTCTCCGCCACGACCCGGTGCTCGACCTCGGGCTGGAAGTCCACGGGTCCGTCGTCGGCCACCCGGACCTCCTGCTCCACCTCCTTCACGGGCTCCGTGGTCTCGAGGGCGTGGAGGCGGTACTCCCCCTTGAAGTAGCTGATGAAGCCGATCCGGTCGCCGCTCTTGCCCTTGAGGACCGCGGGCGCCATGTTCCCCCCGAGGGCGTCGGTGTACTGCCGCACGACACCCGTCTGGAGGTCGAGGCTTCGCAGGTTGTAGATCTCGCTGTCCTCGTTGGACGCGTAGTACACGAGGCCGCCGTCGGGGGAGAAGGCCGGTGAGACGTCGTCGTGGGTACCGAACGTCAGCTGGGTCTTCTGCGACGGGCTCGCGAGGGGAAAGGCGTAGAGCTTGCTGTAGCCGCTCACCCGGCGGCTGTAGACCACGAGGTCGCCTTTGGGCGAGGCCTGGGGGTCGGCGTCGGCGAAGGAGTCCTGGGTGAGGTTGCGGTACTCCCCCGTCTCGAGGTCCATGAGGAAGATGTCGGAGACGCCGTCCTTGAGCGCCGTGAAGACCACGCGCCGGCGGTCCGGAAGCAGGTGCGGGGCGTTGGCCTCGTCGAGGTCCAGGGGCACCTTGCGGACGACCTCGCCGGTCAGGACCGAGACGAGGAGCAGGCTCCGACGCTTGCCGGTCCGGGCGAAGAAGGCCACGGCGTCGCCGCCGGGATCGAAGGCGATGGAGCGGCCGATGTTCCGCGCGTTGAAGTTGACCGTGATGTCCTCGAACGCGTTGCTGTAGCCCGAGGTGAGGTTCCGGATGACGCCGCGGTCCCGGGCCGAGAGCAACACGATGTCGAGCTCCCCGTCGGAGCGGTTGGCCGTCACGGCCGCCACGACCTCCCCCGATGGACTCGGGGCGAAGGCGATGACCTGGGTGTAGCGCGTCCGCTCGGCGTCGGGGGAGAGATCCCGTCCGTAGTCGCTCGGGCGCTGCTTGTCCCGGAACGGCTTGAAGCGTTCCTTCAGCCACTTCTCGAAGGCCTCGTCGAACTCCTCGGGCTTGATCCGGAAGGCCTGCTGGTAGATGTCGTCGGCGCTTCCCCCCACGATGTTCTTGCGCAGCGTGTAGAGGAACTGGCGGATGCCCTCCTTGCCATACCGCGCCTCTATGAACTCGAAGGCCGCATGGCCGAGGTTGTAGACCACCCGCGGGTTGAAGCCGCCGTACTCCTCGAAGCGCGAGAGCTTGGGGATCTGCTCCGTCACCGCGGCGTCGCGGATCGTCATGAGGTCCAGGGGATCCCAGAGGCCCCGCTCGTAGTCGGCCAGGCCCTCGTCGACCCACAGGGGGACGCTCCGCTGGATCAGATTGCGGGGGATCAGGTCGAACTCGAAGATGTGGGTCAGCTCGTGGGTGATGAGGCCCTGGAGCAGATCGGGCGGCTCGTCGATGGGGAGCACCATCCGGTCGCGGGAGGGCTCGGCGAAGGCCAGGATGCCCTCCGAGATGAAGTCGGGGAACAGGTTGGTCTGCTCGAACTCCGAGTGGGTCTTGTAGAGGATCAGCGGTACGGCGAAGTTGAGCTCGTGCTTGAGGTCAGCCGAGACCTTCTGGTAGGCGCTCTCGGCGTAGGAGGCGATCCGGGCGAGGTGCTGCTCGAACTCGGGGTAGTAGTAGACCTCGAAGTGCGGGCTCTTGTAGACCCGCCACGCGAAGTCGTCGTACTTGACCTTGTTCTTGCCGTAGTACGGGATGAACTGCGCGCGTGCGGGCTGCGGAAGGGCGAGGACGACGGCGAGGAGCAACCCGGCGGATCGGAGCGTTCTCATGGGACTTCCTATCGCAGCAGGACCCGGGTGCCCCGGATCCTCTGCGGCGTGATCACGCCGAGGAAGTTGGGGAGCAGGCGGTCCATGAGCTCGAAGTACGCGGAGAGCGGCGAGATCTTCTGCTCCTCGCCGTAGAGGACCTCCTCGGTGAACTTCTCCTTGTGGAGGGTCTGGCCCGTGCGGCCGTCGATGAAGTAGAAGTCGGCGGACAGGCTGAAGCCCTTGCGCTCGAGATACCGACTGCCGCGGACGAGACGCGGCCGGTTCGTACCGGGGTCGCGGACGACCCGCTCCTCGGCCTGGAAGCCCGACCGGTTCTGCACGTCGAACCCGACGCGCCCGGTGACGATCAAGGGCGACTGGAACTCCTCGCCCACCTTGCGCCAGAAGTCGCCGTCCTGCAGGACTCGGTCGGTCTCCAGGCGATACTGCTCCTTCTCCTGCTTCGTGTACTTGCCCCCCTCGCCCAGGTTCTCGAGGATCCGCTCGAGGGCGTCCTGGATCGGCGGCCGGTCGGGCTCCAGGACCTGGAGCCGGGTGCTGGAACGGAGCTGGTTCTGCAGCAGCCGGACCGACTCCGCGGAGAGGTCCACGTCGGACTCCGCCAGCTCGGTGGCGAAGCCGGCGAGGAGGATGCGCCTGAAGGGCGCCACGTCGAGCTTCGACTGCAGCGGCGTCTCCACCGGCACCTCGACGAAGGAGGCACAGCCGCCGAGGAGGAGCGGAACCACAGCCGCCGCGGCCCTAGGGACTCTTCTTGCTCTTGGTGCGGCGGTTGCGCTTCTCATCCGCCTCCCTGAAGAGGTCGTAGTTCTGCTGGACGTAGAGATTGCCCGGCTCGAGCTTCAAGGCCTTCTCGTAGGCCGCCCGGGCCTTCTCGAACTCCCCCTGCTGCTCGAGGGCCACCGCCAGATCGTTCAGGGCCTCGGCGTTGTCGGGGTCGAGGGCGACGGCCTTCTCGAAACGGAAGCGCGCCTCGCCCCAAAGGCCTCTGCGGGCCACGTCGATCCCGAAGCGCAGTTGCTCGCCGGCCGTCGCCCCCCTCGCGTCGGCCGAGCGGGAGGGGAGCAACGCGAGGACAAAGAGGGAGAGGAAGAAGGCGGACCGCATCGCGGGCTCCAGTGAGGCCTCCGATCTTATCTGCCGTCTCGTGGCAAAAGCAAGGGTGGTGCCAGGGGCCCGCGTGGGCGCCAGCGCGCCCCGCCGCGCCCGCGAGCACCCCCCGGCTCACGTCTGTCCCGCCTGACGGACACCCTGTGCCCCCCTGCGGATACAGGGTACTCTGAAGGAGGAGGCCGGGGACGTGACCCCGGTGACAATGGGCCGGCCGAGGCGGCCGAGGGCCGGACCTTGACAGCGGGGGGGCCACCCTTACAATGAGTGCCCTTTTGGGCTGCCCGGCGAGGGGCTCGGAGAGCAGGCGTGGACTCGACCTTTGATCTCCTGACCGCGATGCTGCTGCCCGACGTGGGGCCCCGGACCGTGCGGGACCTCTCGGAGGGTGGCCCGCTCGCGGACGCCCTCGCCCGACCCGAGGAGCACGAAGACCTCCTCTCCGGGCGAGCCCGAGCCGCGCTGCGCTCCGGGGAAGCGCGCCGCGCGGCGGCCGAGGAGCGCGACCGGGCCGAGGCCCTGGGGGTGAGCATCGTCGGGCGGGACGACGCGGAGTATCCGCCCCTCCTGCGCCGCGTCTACGACCCCCCGCCGGTCCTCTACGTGCGCGGGTGCCTCGAACCGGGTGAGGGCGGGGAAGCCGTGGCCGTGGTGGGCGCGCGGGCCGCCTCGGCCGAGGGGCGAGCCCATGCCCGCGCGCTGGCCCGCGACCTCGCCCGGGCCGGCCTCACGATCGTGTCGGGGCTGGCTCGCGGCATCGACACCGCCGCCCACGAGGGAGCCCTCGACGCGGGCGGGCGGACGGTGGCCGTCCTGGGCAGCGGCCTCGATCGCGTTTATCCGCCGGAGAACGCGGGCCTCGCGGCCCGGATCGCCGCCCGTGGCGCCGTCGTCTCGGAGTTCCGCCTGGGCATGGCGCCCGCCCCCGGGCACTTCCCCCGCCGCAATCGCGTGATCGCCGGGTGGGGCCGCGCCGTCGTCGTGGCCGAAGCCGCGGCCCGCAGCGGAGCCCTGGTCACGGCCCGCTGCGCACTCGAGGAGGGGCGTGAAGTCCTCGCGGTGCCCGGACATCCGACGCGGCCGGGCGCCGAAGGGGTCAACCAGCTCCTGCGGGACGGCGCGGCCCTGGTGCGTCACGCGTCGGACGTGGCCGAGGAGCTGGGCCTGGTGACCCCGCTCACGGCGGCGCTGGCCCCGCCGGCGGACGACGTGTTGGGCGCCCTGCGCCCCGACGCCCCCGCGAGTCTCGACGACCTCGTCGAGCGCTGCGGCCGTCCTGCCGGGGAGCTCCTCGGACGGCTCGCGGAACTCGAGCTCGAGCGCCGCGTGCGCCGGCTGCCCGGGGCGCTGTTCGTGCGGAGTTAGCGTGGCGAAGAACCTCGTCATCGTCGAGTCGCCGGCCAAGGCCAAGACGATCAACAAGTACCTCGGCCGCGACTTCCAGGTGAAGGCGTCCATGGGCCACGTGCGCGACCTCCCCAAGAAGAGCCTGGGCGTCGACGTGGCCAAGGGCTTCGCTCCGCAGTACGAGGTCCTGCCCACACGGAAGAAGGTCCTCGACGAGCTCAAAGCCGCCGCCAAGGACGCGACGGCGATATACCTCGCCGCCGACCCCGACCGCGAAGGCGAGGCCATCTGCTGGCACCTCGCCGAAGAGCTCGGTGCACGGGCGCGCAAGAAGGTCCGGCGCGTCGTCTTCAACGAGATCACGAAGAAGGCGATCGCCGAGGCGTTCAAGACCCCCGGCGGACTCGACGAGAAGAAGGTCGACGCCCAGCAGGCCCGCCGCATCCTCGACCGCCTGGTGGGCTACAAGGTGAGCCCCATCCTCTGGGACAAGGTGCGCCGCGGCCTCTCAGCGGGGCGCGTCCAGTCCGTGGCGCTCCGGCTCATCTGCGACCGCGAGCGGGAGATCCGCGCGTTCGTCGCCGAGGAGTACTGGACGGTGACGGCCCATCTCGGAGCCGCCCAGCCGCCCGCCTTCTCCGCGAACCTCCTCAAGAAGGACGGCAAGAACGTCGAGATCGGGAGCGCCGAGGAGGCGGCGAAGGTCCGGGCCGATCTCGAGGCGGCCGTCTACCGCGTCGAGAAGGTCGTCGCCAGGGAGCGCCGACGCCATCCGGTCCCGCCGTTCATCACGTCCAAGCTCCAGCAGGAGGCCTTCAAGAAGCTCCGCTTCTCCGTCAGGAAGACCATGCAGGTGGCGCAGCGGCTCTACGAAGGCGTCGAGCTCGGGCCCGACGGGAGCGTGGGCCTCATCACCTACATGAGGACCGACTCGACCCGCGTCTCAGACGACGCCCTTCTCGCCGTGCGGCAGCACGTCGGCGCGACCTACGGCGAGGACTTCCTGCCGGAGAAGCCCGTCGTCTACAAAACCAAGAAGGACGCCCAGGACGCCCACGAGGCGATCCGGCCCACCGACCTCGCGCACGACCCCGAGGCGATCAAGCGCTACCTCTCCAAGGAGGAGTACGCCCTCTACAAGCTCATCTGGAACCGCTTCGTGGCCTCGCAGATGCGTCCGGCGGTCTACGACGAGACCGTGGTGGACGTCGTCGCCGGGAGCTACCTTCTCCGGGCCAAGGGCTCGACGCTGAAGTTCAAGGGCTTCCTCGCTGTTTACGAGGAGACGCCCGACGAGAAGCGCGAGGCCCGGCCGGGCTCGGCCGAGGCGACGGCGAAGGAGGACTCCACCGAGCCCGAAGACGCGACGGACCAGCTCCCGCCCCTCGCCGAGGGGGACGTCGTGGCGCTCCGGAAGCTCGACACCGACCAGCACTTCACCCAGCCGCCGCCCCGCTACTCCGAGGCGAGCCTCGTCAAGGAGCTCGAGGAGAACGGCATCGGGCGCCCATCCACGTACGCCTCGATCATCTCCACCATAGAGACCCGCGAGTACATGGAGAAACGTGAGGGCAAGCTCTACCCCACCGAGTTGGGCTTCCTCGTCACCGACCTCCTGACGGCCCACTTCCAGGACATCATGAACGTCGAGTACACGGCCGCCATGGAGGCCGAGCTCGACGAGATCGAGGAGGGGCGTGACAACCTCCTGAACACCCTGAACCAGTTCTGGAAGAAGTTCGAGAAGGACCTGAAGAAGGCCCAGAAGGAGATGAAGGACGTCAAGGCGATGGAGGAGGCGACCGATCAGGTCTGCGACAAGTGCGGCTCGCCCATGGTCCTCAAGTGGGGCCGGTACGGGAAGTTCCTCGCGTGCAGCAACTACCCCGAATGCAAGAACACGCGCCAGATGCCCGGGGGCGAGGGAGCCGACAGCGCCGAGCTCCACGACGACGTCGCGAAGGAGGTGTGCCCCAAGGACGGCCAGCCCATGATCCTGAAGAAGGGGCGCTATGGGCCGTTCCTGGCGTGCAGCAACTACCCCGAGTGCAAGACCACCAAACGGCTCGTCCGGGGCGAGGGCGGGAAGCTGCAGGTCGAACAACTCGCCCCCATCGACGAGAAATGCCCCGACTGCGGCAGCGACCTCATGTGGCGCCGGGGACGCTTCGGCCCCTTCATCGCGTGCAGCAGCTATCCCAACTGCAAGTACATCAAGAAGAAGGAGGCGCGTGAGATCGGCCTCCTCTGCCCCGACTGCGGTCAAGGGCAGGTGGTCGAGCGTAAGGGCCGCTGGGGACGCTTCTTCTACGGCTGCCGGCGCTATCCCGAGTGCCGCTTCACCGCCTACCACAAGCCCCTCGCAGAGGCCTGTCCCGACTGCGGACGCCCCTACCTCCTGGAGAAGGAGACCAAGAAGGAGGGGAAGGTCGTCTTCTGCGGGAACGAGAGCTGCCACTACAAGCGAGAGGCGGCCTAGGACTCCATCGGCAGCCCCGCTCTATACCGCGAACGTCGGTGCCCGGGCCTGCCGGCCTGCGGGCCGAACGCTGACGGCTATAATCTCTTGGAGATGGTGCGCGTGACGGTGGTCGGCGGGGGTCTCGCGGGCACCGAGGCCTCGTGGCAGCTCGCGCAGCGCGGGATCGGCGTCGACCTCTACGAGATGCGGCCGGTCGTCCGGACGCCGGTCCACCAGACCGATCGCCTGGCGGAGCTCGTCTGTTCCAACAGCCTGCGGGGCAACGCCCTCGACCAGGCCGCGGGACTCCTGAAGGAGGAGATGCGTCGGATGGGGTCCATCGTGCTCCGGGTGGCCGACGAGGTACGAGTCCCTGCGGGCAGCGCCCTCGCCGTGGACCGCGGCCTCTTCGCCCAGCGGGTCACCGACGCCATCGAGACGCTCCCGGCGGTGCGGATCCACCGGCGGGAGATCCAGCGGATCCCCGAGGATCCGGTGGCGATCGTGGCCACCGGTCCGCTCACGTCGGAGTCCCTCGCGGCCGAGATCGCCGCCTTCGTCGGCCAGGACCACCTGTACTTTTACGACGCCGTCTCGCCGGTGGTGGACGCCGACACCATCGACTTCACCCGGACCTTCCGCGCCTCGCGCTACGGCAAGGGGGGCGAGGACTACGTGAACTGCCCGCTCACCGAAGAGGAGTACCGGGCGTTCTTCGAAGCCCTGACTACCGCCGAGTGCGCCAGCGTCCACGAGTTCGAGCGCGAGAAGTTCTTCGAGGGGTGCCTGCCCGTCGAGGTGATCGCGAGCCGCGGGCCGGAGACCCTCCTGTTCGGGCCCATGAAGCCCGTGGGCCTCAAGGACCCGCGCACGGGGTGCCGGCCGTTCGCCGTGGTCCAGCTGAGGCAGGACAACCTCGCCGCAAGTCACTACTCCATGGTGGGCTTCCAGACGCAGCTCAAGTGGGGCGAGCAGAAACGCGTCTTCCGCATGATCCCGGGTCTCGCCGACGCCGACTTCGTCCGACACGGGATGATCCACCGCAACACCTACGTCAACGCCCCCTCGACCCTCGAGCCCACTTTCGAGACACGGCGGCGCCCGGGCCTGTTCTTCGCTGGCCAGATGTCCGGTGTCGAGGGCTACGTGGAATCCGCCGCCTCGGGGATCCTGGCGGGCCTCGGCGCGGCATTCCGGGCTCGCGGCCTCGCCCCCGTGGCGTTCCCCGAGGACACGGCCCTGGGCGCCCTCGGGCGCTACATCGCCCGCAGCGACCCCGCCCACTACCAGCCCGCCAACATCGCCTTCGGACTGCTGCCCGAGCTCCCCCGGCGCGTCCGCGACAAGGCGGGCAGGCGCCTCGCGCTCTCCCATCGGGCCCTCGAGAGCCTCGACGGCTTTCGGACGCGACTCTCGGCACTCGAGGGTGCGCTCGATCCTCGAGCCGCGACGACGGGCTGAGGGCCGTGAAGAAGGCCATCGCCGCCTTCCTCCGCCACCTGGCGCGCGAGCGCAACGCCTCGGCCCACACCGTCAGGGCATACGGCGAGGACCTCGCCCAGTTCTCCACGCATCTCCGCGAGGAGCTGGGCCGCGAGGCCACGCCTGCCGACGTGGACCACCTCATGATCCGGGCCTTCCTCGCCCGGCTGCACCGCGCACGCCTCAAGAAGACCTCGGCGGCCCGGAAGCTCGCGGCGCTCCGAACGTTCTTTCGCTTCCTCTGCCGCGAGGGCGTCCTCGAGAGCAACCCCGCGCGGCCGCTGCTCTCGCCCCGAACGGAACGCCGGATGCCGACCCACCTCGACGAAGGCGAAGTGAGCCGACTCCTCGACATCCGGCCCGAGAGTGACGCCGATCTCCGCGCCCGCGCGGCCCTCGAGCTCCTCTACGCCACAGGAGTCCGCTGTGCCGAGCTGGTCCGCCTCGACCTCGCGGAGGTGGACCTCGAGGCCCGCATGATTCGAGTTCTGGGTAAAGGCAGCAAAGAGAGGATCGTCCCGTTTGGGGGACGAGCTCTCGAGGCCCTGACCGCGTACCTGCCCGCCCGTCTTCGAGCGGCGCCTCGAACCGATGCGCTCTTTCTGAACGCGCGTGGTGGGCGATTGACAGATCGGAGTATCCGGCTAATCCTTCGGCGACAGCTCCAGAAGGCCGCTCTTGCCCGCCGTGTCAGCCCCCACACACTGCGGCACAGTTTCGCGACGCATCTCCTTGAAAAAGGGGCCGATCTTCGCGCGATCCAGGAGCTGCTCGGTCACGCGAGCCTCTCGACAACCCAACGGTATACGCATGTCGACACGCGCCACATTCTAGAAGTTTACAATAAGGCTCATCCCAGGGCGCGCTAAGTCTGTTGATAGATAGATTCAAGGCCGCGGACCGACCCGCCGCGTCTCAATTGACGATAGGCAGCATGCAGCCGGCCGACGAAGAGCTGGTGGCGGCGTTCCAGGGCGGCGACGTGTCCGCCTTCGACGTCCTGCTTCTCCGATGGGACCGCAAGATCCAGGGGGCGATCTACCGGATCATGGGCTCCGAGGAGGAATCGCGCGACCTCTGTCAGGAGACCTTTCTCAAGGCGTACCGCTCGCTCCGAGGGTTCAAGGGGGAGGCGCGCTTTTCCTCGTGGCTCTACCAGATCGCTCTCAACGTCTGCCGCGACCGCATGCGGCGGCGCAAGGGCAAGACTCTGGTCAGCCTGGACGAGCTCGACGAGGCGGGTGGCCTGCCCCCCGGGCCCGCGGCGCCCAGCGCCCTCGAGCTCGTGGAGAGCCGTGATCTGGCGCGGGCGGTGGCCGCTGCGGTGGCGGCCCTGCCCGGGGAACAGCGCGAGGTGATCGTGCTGAAGGAGTACCAGGGCCTCACGTTCCTGGAGATCGCCGAGGTGCTGGGCCTGCCCACTTCGACGGTGAAGACCCGGCTCTACCGCGGGCTCGGCCAGTTGCGTGAGCACCTCGAGCGCAAGGGGATCAGGGGCACCGCACCGGTGCCCGCCCCCTCGCCCTGAGGATCGACGAGGAGAGCGAACCATGCCGTGCACGATGCTGCGTGAAGAGATGGTGGCGGTGCTCTACGGCGAGGCCGACGCCGAAACGGTCCGTCGCGTGGGGGAGCACCAGGCCGCCTGTGCAGACTGTCGCGACGAGATGGCCGCGCTGCGCGGCCTCAGGCGACAGCTCACCGCCTGGCGGGCCCCGGAGCCCGCCCGGGGTGTTCGGCGTCCTCGACCGCGTCCCTGGGCGGCGCTGGCCGCGGCGGCCGCGATCGTCTTCGCCCTGGGGGCGGGGTGGGGCCTGGCCGGCGCCGAGCTGCGGTACGAGAAGGGCCGCGTGAGCTTCCGGCTGGGGGGCGGGGACCAGGAGATCCGGACGGTCCTCGACCGGGAGCGCGCGCGACTGCAGGAGGAGATCGCCGCGCTACGGGCGGCGGTGGCGGCGCGCCCGTCGGGAGGCGACGCGGCGTTCCTCGAGCGTGTCGCCGCGATGATCCGCGAGAGCGAAGCCCGTCAGGCCGTGCTCATGAGCGCGAGCCTCCAGGAGATTGGCGAGCGGAACGAGGCCCAGCGTCGCTACGATCTGGCGCGCGTGAGCGCAGGCCTCTCGTATCTCGACGGGCGGACCGGCGAGCAGGTGGCCCGGACCAACGAGCTCATGGGCTACGTGCTCCAGGTCTCGCAACAGAGGTGACGATGCGCGTCCTCGCCCCGATCCTCGCGGCTTCGGTCGCGCTGCCCGCCGCAGCCCAGACGTCGGCGCCGGTCCAGGAGCTCCAAGTCCTCGAGCAGGCCCTCGAGGGGGCGGTCCGCCGCGTCAGCCGCGCCAGCCTCGCCCATCAGGGACCGGCCGAGCGCTGCCGCAGCTATCCGCTTCGCGGGTACGGCGTCGTGTTCGTCCTCCCGCCCCGGGCGATCCCCGCGCGCCCGCGCCCCCGGGTCCTCGAGCCGAGCGACGAGCTCCTCGAGCGGGCGATCCGCTCCCTCCGGGAGAGCCTCAAGACGGTCCAGCAGCCCGAGCTGCGCGCTCACGTGGAGCGGCGGATCGAGGCGCTGGAGCGCGTCCTCGCCGCACGGCGCTTGCCGGGGCTTCCGGAGGAGACCCTGTTGCGCGCGGCCGAAGCCCAGGCCCGCGTCTTCGAGCTCCAAGCCGCGGCGGCGCGGGCGGCCGCCGAGCGCGCCATCGCCGAGGTGAGCCGTGAAGTCCAGAAGGGGCTCGTGCCGCCCGAGCCACCGCCCCCGTCCGCCCCGGAGGCGGTCCTCGCCCCCCGCTCGCCCGCGGAGTCCGGCCCCCCGTGGCGCTCGTGGCTCGACACCGAGGAGGACGGGGCCCGGCCCCCCGACGCCGTCATCCGGGACGTGGGCGCCGCTGTCACCGAGGTTCTGGAGGCCCACGGCGCGAGCCTACGGTCTCTCAAGCCCGAGGAGTTCGTCGTCGTGGCGGTGGATTTCTTTCCGCGGGGCGGGTTCCTCCCGCGGGAGCGGCCGGAGAGGACGCTCGTGGTGCGGGTCCGCAAGAAGGAGCTGGACGAGCGCCATGCCGGCCGCCTGCCCTCCGAAGAGTTCCGAGGGAAGGTGGAGCTCGTGGAGTACTAGCGCGTGCGGAGGAGCACCGCCAGGGTCAGAACGGCGAGGGTCCCGTCGCTGGCCGCGAAGACGAGGAACGAGGCCGGGGACCCCTGGCTCAGATGATCCGCGACGAAGAGCGCCGCTCCGAGCCCCTTGGCCAGAACCCCCGCCACCCAGAGGTAGCCCCGCCGGGCCTCGGGTGCCGCCGCCGCCCAGAAGTACCCTGCCGCCAGGGTGAGGGTGAAGACGCCGTTCAGCTGGGCGTTGACGAGCGGTACCGGCGCCGGCGCGCCGAACACCCGGGCCAGCTGTGGCGCCGCCAGGAGCATCGGCAGTGCCAGCATCAGGTCGTACACGCCCGAAACGACGGCGAGGGTCTTCAAGCTCATGCGGGGCCTTTCGTTGACCCCCCGCGGGGGCCGCTCCTATACTAAGCTCTTCCACCCGGTGGACCGAAGGCCGATGAAGAGCGCGATCCTGCACGGCACCACGATCCTCGCCGTCCGGCGAGAGGGGCGCTGTGCCCTCGCCGGCGACGGTCAGGTCACACTGGGGGCGACCGTGGTCAAGCACGGCGCCCGCAAGATCCGCCGCCTCCACAACGGTCAGGTCCTGGCCGGCTTCGCGGGCTCCACGGCCGACGCCATGGCCCTCTTCGCGAAGTTCGAGGCCAAGATCGAGGAATACCGGGGCGGCCTCGAGCGCGCGGCCGTGGAGCTGGCCCGGGAGTGGCGGACCGACCGGATCCTGCGCCGCCTCGAGGCCTTCTTGGTCGTGGCCGATCGCGAGGCCGCCTTCCTTCTCTCCGGGGCCGGTGACGTCATCGCCCCCGACGACGGGATCGTGGCGGCGGGGAGCGGCGGGCCCTACGCCCTGGCGGCGGCCCGCGCCCTCCTCCGCCACACGAGCCTCGACGCCCCCGCCCTCGCCCTCGAGGCCATGCGGATCGCCTCCGAGATCTGCGTCTACACCAACGACGCGATCGTGGTGGAGAGCCTCTAGATGCCCATCCACCTCCCCGCGGCCAGCGAGGAGCTCCGGACCCTCGAGAGCCTGACGCCCCGGGAGATCGTCGCGGAGCTGGACCGTCACGTGGTGGGTCAGGCGGCCGCCAAGAGGGCGGTGGCCATCGCCCTCAGGAACCGCGTCCGCCGTCAGCGCCTGGCCCCGGAGGTCGCCTCGGAGATCACGCCGAAGAACATCCTGATGATCGGACCCACGGGGGTTGGCAAGACCGAGATCGCCCGCCGCCTGGCCCGCCTCGCCGGCAGCCCCTTCCTGAAGGTGGAGGCGTCCAAGTTCACCGAAGTCGGCTACGTCGGGCGCGACGTGGAGTCCATCGTGCGGGACCTCGTCGAGGGCGCCTACGACATGGTGCGGCGCGAAAAGCAGGCAGAGGTGCGCGCCAAGGCCGACCGCCTCGCCGAAGAGCGCCTCCTCGACCTGCTGCTCCCGCCGCCGCAGGCCGCTGGCGAAATCCCCGAGGCCGCCGAGGAGGCGCGCCAGCAATTCCGAGTGACCCGTGAGAAGCTCCGGGACCAGCTCCGGGCCGGCCGACTCGAGGAGCGCTCCGTGGAGGTCGAGACCCGCGAGCGCAGCTTTCCCTCCTTCCAGATCCTCACGTCGCAAGGTGTCGAGGAGATGGACGTCAACGTGAAGGACCTGCTGCCGGGCCTCTTCGGCGGACGCACGAGGCGCCGGACCGTCCCCGTGGCCGAGGCGCGCCGGATCCTCCTACAGGAAGAGGAGGAGAAGCTCGTCGACGCCGACGAGGTCGCCCGCCTCGCCGTGGAGCGCGCGCAGTCCTCGGGGATCGTCTTCATCGACGAGATCGACAAGATCGCCGGGCGCGAGACGAGCCACGGCCCCGACGTCTCCCGCGAGGGGGTGCAGCGCGACATCCTGCCGATCGTCGAGGGGACGACCGTCGCCACCAAGTACGGGCCCGTCCGCACCGACCACATCCTGTTCATCGCCGCCGGCGCCTTCCACGTCAGCAAGCCCAGCGACCTCATCCCCGAGCTGCAGGGGCGGTTCCCGATCCGCGTGGAGCTCACCCCCCTGGGTGAGGAGGACCTGGTGCGCATCCTCACCGAGCCCCAGAGCGCGCTCCTCTCCCAGTACCGGGCCCTCCTCGCCACGGAGGGCATGGACCTGGAGTTCACCGACGAGGCCGTGCGCGAGATGGCCCGGTTCGGCATGGAGGTCAACGAGGCGACGGAGAACATCGGCGCTCGCCGCCTCGCCACGATCCTCGAGACGGTCCTCGACGAGGTTTCCTTCGAGGGGGGGGAGCACGGCCCGCGCTCCGTGCGGATCGACGTCGCAGAGGTTCGCCGGAAACTCGGGCCCCTCGCCCAGGACCGCGACCTTTCGCGCTTCATCCTCTGAACGTGCGGCCTCTCCCGCGTGTTCCCCTCGTCGCCCTGTGCGCCTTCGTCCCCCTCTCTCTCGCCTGCGGCAAGCGGGGCGACCCGCTGCCTCCGCTCCGCCGGGCGCCGCAGCCCGTGTCGGGCCTCCGCGTGGCCCAGCGCGGCGACCGTCTCGAGATCGCCCTCGCGGCACCCCGAGCGATGAGCGACGGCGAGCGCCTCACGCTCCTCGATGTCGAGTTCCTCCGGGCCGACGGCCCCGGCGAGTTCCGACAGGCGGCCCGCCGCGAGACCCGCAGGGCGGCCGCAGGGGAGCTGCTCGTCCTCGACGAGGCGCTCCCTCCTCAGGGCACCACCGTCCGCGTCGCCGCACGAGCGATCGCAAAGGGCCGACCCTCGGCCTTGACCACGATCGCGTCTCTGATCGTTCTCGAGGCCCCCGGGGCCCCCGCGGACCTCGTCGCCCGCCCCGGCGTCGAGGGGCTGGTCCTCGCCTGGACGCCGCCCGCGCGCATGCCGACGCCTCGTCCTCCGGCATCGCCCGTTCCGTCGCCGGCCCCGGAGCCGAGCCCGACCGCCCGCGTGATCCCGGGCGGCGACGAGCCGCCGGCCGAGGCCTCTGCCCCCGTCCCGCCCGTGCCCGAGGCGGAGGAGGCTGCGCCCGCGCCGTCGCCCACGCCTCCACCGGTGACCACGGGCTTCTGGGTGTACCGCCGCGCCCCCGAGGGTGCGTACGCCCGGCCCCTCGGCCGGGAGCCGCTCCAGGTACCCGGGTTCGAGGACGCGACCGCGGCCCGGGGCGAGCGCTGGTGCTACGTCGTACGCACGGTGGCCTCGACGGACCCTGTGGTCGAGAGCGAGGCCAGCGGCGAGGCCTGCGCCACCATGGAGGACGTCACGGCGCCTGCGCCCCCCACCGGCGTCACGGCTCTCGCCAGGGCAGGGGTCCCGGAGGTGTCGTGGAGCCGATCACCGGAGCCCGACCTCGCCCACTACCGGATCTACCGCGCCTCGCGTCGCGGCGTCCCGAAGCTCCTGGCCGAGCTGCCGCCCTCGGAGACGCTCTTCCGCGACACGACCGCGGCTCCGGGCGAGACCCACGTCTACACGATCACCGCCGTCGACGGCGCGGGGAACGAGAGCGCACCGTCGGCGTCGGTCCGCGCGGGGTTCGAGCCGTGAGGTCGTACCGAGTCGGGCCTCCCGGCGGGCCACGCTGGGCCCGGGAGGACCCGGCTGCGCCTCCTGCGTGGCGATCCCTTCGTGGAGACCGAGCGGGTGAACGGCGTCGGCGCCAGCGGAGCACCACGGCCCCGCCGACCTTTCCGCCGAGTACCTGGGCTGGTTCGTTTCTCGGGTCATGACGCCGCGTCCTGGGGATATCATCTCGACGGGGACGCCGGCGGGGATCGGCCTCCTCCTCCCGGGCGACGTCGTGGAGGTGAAGGTCGAGGCGGTGAGCGCCCTCCGGAACCCGGTGATTTGAGAAGCGAAGGAAGGAAGCCATGAAGATCTTTCTCGATACCGCGAGCCTCACGGAGATCCGCGAGGGGGCGGCCCTCGGCGTCGTGGACGGCGTCACGACGAACCCGACACTCCTCGCGAAGGAGAGCGGGGACCCCGAGGAGATCCTCCTGGAGATCTGCCGGACCGTGGACGGCCCGATCTCGGCTGAAGTCGTCGCCACCGACGCCGAGGGCATGGTCCGCGAGGGGCGTCACTGGGCGGGGCTCCACAAGAACATCGTGGTCAAGTGCCCGTGCACCGCGGAGGGTCTCAAGGCCACGAAGATCCTCTCGGGCGAGGGGCGCCGGGTCAACATGACCCTGATCTTCTCCCCGACCCAGGCGCTGCTCGCCGCCAAGGCCGGCGCCCGGTTCGTGAGCCCCTTCGTGGGCCGACTCGACGACATCTCGACCCCCGGTATGGAGCTCGTGGCCGACATCCTCCAAATCTTCGAGAACTACGACTTCGACTGCGAGGTCCTCGCGGCGAGCCTCCGGCACCCGATGCACGTCGTCGAGGCGGCCAAGATGGGCGCCCACATCGGCACGATGCCCTACTCGGTCTTCGCGGGGCTCCTCAAGCATCCACTCACCGACATCGGGCTCAAACGCTTCCTCGACGACTGGGAGAAGGCCAAGAAGGAAATGGGAGCCAAGGCGAGCCGCTGACCATGCCGATCTACGAGTACGTCTGAGAGACGCGTGAGCAAGCAGCTCGATGCCCTTCGCGACAAGGTCCGCCGCGCCGAGGCCGGGGGCGGGCCGGAGCGGCACGAGCGCCAGCACGCCGAGGGGAAGCTCACCGCCCGAGAACGCGTCGAGCTCCTCCTCGACGAGGGCTCCTTCGAGGAGCTCGACAAGCTCGTGGAGCACCGCTGTCTGGACTTCGGCATGGCGGAGCAGAAGATCCCCGGCGACGGGGTGGTCTCCGGCCACGGGCGCGTCGACGGGCGGCTGGTCTGCGTGTTCGCCCAGGACTTCACGGTCTTCGGCGGCAGCCTCTCCGAAACCAACGCTCAGAAGATCTGCAAGGTCATGGACCTCGCGGTGAAGATGGGCGCCCCCGTCGTGGGGCTCAACGACTCGGGAGGGGCGCGCATCCAGGAGGGGGTCGCCTCCCTGGGCGGCTACGCGGACATCTTCCTGCGCAACACCATGGCGTCGGGCGTCGTGCCCCAGATCTCGGCCATCATGGGCCCCTGCGCCGGCGGCGCGGTGTACAGCCCCGCGATCACCGACTTCAACGTGATGGTGAAGGACACGTCCTACATGTTCGTGACGGGCCCCGACGTCATCAAGACCGTCACCCACGAGGAGGTCAGCAAAGAGGACCTGGGCGGCGCCATGACCCACAACGCGAAGTCGGGGGTGGCCCACTTCGCCGTGGACGACGACCGCGCCTGCCTCGCCCTCATCCGCGATCTCCTCTCCTACCTACCCTCGAACAACGTCGAGGAGCCGCCGGTCCACCGGACCGACGACCCACCGGACCGCGAGGATCCCGCCCTCGACGCGCTCATCCCCGCCGAGCCGACGAGGCCCTACGACATCAAGGCGCTCATCCGAGCCGTCGTGGACGAAAGCCGCTTTCTCGAGGTCCACGAACACTTCGCCCCGAACATCGTCGTGGGGTTCGCACGCTTCGGGGGGCGGAGCGTCGGGATCGTGGCCAACCAGCCGGCCGTCCTGGCCGGCTGTCTGGACATCGACGCCTCGGTGAAGGGGGCGCGCTTCGTCCGCTTCTGCGACGCCTTCAACGTGCCCCTCGTGACCCTCGAGGACGTGCCGGGCTTCCTCCCCGGCACCGGCCAGGAGTTCGGGGGGATCATCCGCCACGGGGCGAAACTGCTCTACGCCTTTGCCGAAGCCACGGTGCCGAAGATCACCGTCATCACACGCAAGGCCTACGGCGGGGCGTACTGCGTCATGGCCAGCAAGCACATCCGCACCGACCTCAACTTCGCCTACCCCATGGCCGAGATCGCCGTCATGGGGCCGGAAGGGGCGGTGAACGTCCTCTACCGTCGCGAGCTGCAGAAGTCCGCGGACCCCGAGCTGCTGCGGCGCCAGAAGGTCGACGAGTTCCGCGAGAAGTTCGCGAACCCCTACGTGGCCGCCGACCGCGGCTTCGTCGACGAGGTCATCGAGCCTCGCCAGACCCGGAGGAAGATCATCGCCGGTCTCGACATGACCCGCACCAAGCGCGACAAGAACCCTCCGAAGAAGCACGGCAACATCCCGCTGTGAGCCTCCCCAAGACCACGGAGGCACAGAGACACAGAGACCACACAGAGGCTCTGTGCCTTCTCCGTGCCTCTGTGTTTCTGTGGTTGTGCAGTCGTGGTTGAGCGCAGCTTCAAGAAGGTCCTGGTCGCGAACCGCGGTGAGATCGCCGTGCGGATCATCCGTGCCTGCCGCGAGATGGGTCTCCCCACGGTGGCGGTGTACTCCGAGGCGGACCGGCCCGCGCTCCACGTGCGCCAGGCCGACGAGGCCTACCTGCTGGGCCCCGCCCCGTCCCGGGAATCCTACCTGCGCATCGACCGCGTCCTCGACGTGGCGAAGAGCAGCGGCGCCGACGCCGTCCACCCCGGTTACGGCTTCCTGGCCGAGAACGCCGAGTTCGCGAGGGCGTGCGAGGAGGCGGGGATCACCTTCATCGGGCCCCGCAGCGAGACCATCGCCCTCATGGGGGAGAAGACCTCGGCCCGCCGCGCCGCCGTCGAGGCCGGCGTCCCCGTCGTGCCGGGCACCCTCGAGGCTCTCGCCGACGACGCCGCGATCCGGCGCGAGGCCGAGCGGATCGGCTTCCCCCTGATGCTCAAGGCCGCGGCCGGGGGGGGCGGCAAGGGGCTCCGCTTCGTCGCTCGTCCCGAGGATCTCCCCTCGGCGGTCGCCCGAGCGCGCAGCGAGGCCGCCAGCGCCTTCGGAGACGACAGCGTCTACCTCGAGAGGGCCATCGAGCGGCCCCGCCACGTGGAGATCCAGGTGCTCGCCGACGCCCATGGACACGCGGTCCACCTCTTCGAGCGCGAGTGCTCGATCCAGCGCCGGCACCAGAAGGTCATCGAGGAGAGTCCGTCTCCCTTCCTGACGCCGGAGCTGCGCCAGCGGATGGGATCCCTCGCCGTGGCCCTCGTGGCCAAGGCCGGCTACGTGAATGCCGGAACCCTCGAGTTCCTCGTGGATGCGAACCGCAACCCGTACTTTCTCGAGATGAACACGCGCCTCCAGGTCGAGCACCCCGTGACCGAGATGGTGACCGGCGAGGACCTCGTGAAGCTCCAGATCCGCATCGCCCAGGGGGAGAGGCTCCCGTTCCGGCAGGAGGAGCTGAAGCAGCGGGGCCACGCCATCGAGTGTCGCGTCTATGCCGAGGACCCCGACGCCGGCTTCCTCCCGAGTCCGGGGCGGATCGTGGCGCTGCGGGTGCCGGGGGGCCCCGGCGTGCGCGACGACTCGGGGATCTACGAGGGCTACGAGGTGCCCATCCACTACGACCCGTTGCTGAGCAAGCTCGTGGCCTACGGGTACAGCCGGCGCGATGCTCTCCTGCGCATGCGGCGGGCCGTCTCCGAGTACAAGATCCTCGGTATCAAGACGACGCTGCCCTTCTTCGAGCGCGTCCTGCACCACCCCGCCTTCGTCGCCGGGGAGTTCGACACGTCTTTCGTCGAGAAGGTCTTCGCCGAAGCCGACCGCGTCCGCGAGCGGCCCGTGGACGTGGCCGTCGCCGCCGCCGCGATCCGGGCGTTCCGCGAGCGCCAGGCGGCGCGGCTCCAGGGGACGGCTCCGGGCGGCTCCCCCTGGTGGCGCGCCGGGCTCGCCGAGGCCCAGAGGCGTCTCTAGGAGGACCGGGTGCACTTCGACGCCACCATCGACGGCCGCACGCTCCGGGTCGAAGTGCGCGGCCGGGACGGCCGGTACACGGTGAGCCTGGACGGGCGGGTCCTCGAGGTCGACCTCCAGGACACGGGGCGCGACTTCGTGAGCCTCCTCATCGGCGGGCGCAGCTACGAAGTGGGGCTCGAGAGGCGCCCCTCGGGCTTCGTCGTGGCGTTTCCCGACGACACCCTCACCGTCGACCTCGCCGACGCGGCCCGTGGGGCCGGGACCACCCTGAGGAGGGCGGCCTCGGGACCCGCCCGGATCACCGCACCCATGCCCGGCAAGATCGTGCGGGTCCTGGTCGGGGCCGGTGACGAAGTGGGTGCGGGCCAGGGCCTCGTGGTCATGGAGGCCATGAAGATGGAGAACGAGCTGCGCGCGCCCCGGGCCGGCCGGGTCCGGGAACTGCCCGTCCGGGAGGGCCAGACTGTCGAGACGGGCGCCCTCCTCGCGCTGGTGGAGTGAGAGGGCGGCGGGGGGAGCCTCTCCCGTGACCCGCCGCCTGCGCCTCGCCCTGACCGCCGCCCTCCTCCTCGGGGGCCTGAGCCTCCTCCTCCTCCCGCAGCTCGCGCGGGTCGTCCTCGTCCAGCGGCTCTCGTCTCTCTTCCGCCGGGACGTCACCGTCCGGGCGGTACGCTTCTACGTGGTCCCCTTCCAGGTGGAGGTCACGGGCCTCCGTGTGGCGGGGAGCGCTCCCGGCGGGCCGCCGTTCCTAGAGGTGCCGCGGGCCGAGATCGTCCCGAGCTTCGCATCCCTGGTCGGGCCCCACGTGGCCCTCGCACGCCTCCGGCTCCAGGGCCTCGTCCTCCGCATCAACGCCTTCCCCCAGGGCGGCGACGACATCCCGAAAGTGGGCGGGAGGAGCGGCGGGGGCGGCGAGCTCAGGATCCGCCGTCTCGTGATCGAGGACGGTGCCTTCCTGCTCAACCACGCCCGGGTACCCCTCGAGTTGGACCTGCCCGAATTCCGCGGCCGGCTCGCCGCGCGGCGCGGCGGGGCCCTCGCGGGGACCGTCCACTTCGGCGGCGGCACGCTGCAGTTCGGCACGGCCCCGCCCCTGGGGGTCGGGGCCGACCTCGACCTCGTCCTCGAGGGCTCGTTCCTGACCCTCGAGTCGGGCCACCTGCGCAGCGCGCGGGCCGACCTGGCTGCCAGCGGGAGGCTCAAGCTGCAGAAGGACCCCGTGGGAGAGTTCGCTCTCAGGGGCCCTCTCGACCTCGACGAGCTCGAGCGCCACGTGATGCGCACCGGCTTCGGGATCAAGGGCGACGCCCGCTACGACGGGACGCTGGAGATCGAAGGGCCTCGCCTGCGCTTCAAGGGCCGTCTCACCGGGACCGCCGGCGAGTTCGACGGTGTGCCCGTGCCACGTTACGCCGGCTTCGTCGCCAAGGACGAGAACGGGACCCATATCCAGGGGCTCGAGGTCGAGACCCTGGGGGGCGCCGGCGTCCTGGACATCGAGGTGCCTCCCGCCCCATCCATCGCCACCCTCGACGCCCGGTTCGACCGCGTCGACGCCGAAGGGGCCGTGAGGGCGATCTTCGACCTCGGTCCCTTGGGGGTGGGTGCCGCTTCGACGGGCACCGCGTCGATCCGCTGGCCGCGGGGGCGCATCCGTCACCTCTCCGGCGCGATCGCCTTCGACATGTCGCCGCGGGAGGACGGGCGCACGCCTCTCGAAGGGCGCTTCGAGTGGACCGCCAAGGACGGGCTCCAGAAGATCGGGAAGGCGGATCTCCGGACCCCCGCGACGTGGGTGCGCCTCGCCGGCAGCGTCCAGGTGGACGACCGGACCGACATGCGCGTGGACGGGGAGAGCCGCGATCTCGCCGCGAGCGACGACCTCTTCCTGCGCCTCCGCCGCGCCCTCGGGACGGCCGAAGCCCAGCTCTTCGAGATCTCCGGCTCGGGGCTCTTCCGTGGCCGCTGGACGGGAACCCTCGCGGTGCCCGTGTTCACCGGGCGGTTCACGGGGGTCGACGTGGGCTACCTGGGCGTCGTGTGGGGGCGTGCGGAGTGGGCGGGTACCGCGGACCCCTTGGTGATCGAGTCGCGCTCCCTCGTGGTGCGCCGGCCGGGGGGCGAGATCTGGTTGGACGGCCGCACCGAGACCGGGCTCTACGGCGAGCGTGACGGTATCGACGTCCGCGTGCGCTTCCAGGGCTGGCCAGCGCCCGACTTCATCCGCGCCCTGGAGTGGCGCGTGGACGTGACCGGGCTGGTCTCCGGCGAGGCGACGGTCACCGGGCGCCGGAGCGCGCCCTTCGGGACGGCCCGCGTCTCCTGTCCGGAGGGGCGGTACTACGGCATCCCCTTCGAGGACCTCGACGTGACCACGCTGCTCGAGGGCGACCTCGCCCAGGTGCCCGAGGGACGAGCCCGCGTCGGCGGCGGCGACGTCGTCTTCGAAGGGACGCTGACCGACGACGAGGTCTTCGATGGGACCGCCACCGCGCGGGACGTGGAGGTCGGCGAGGTGCTGCCGGCGCCAGCCCCCGAGGTGCCCTGGGGCGGACGCGTCTCGGGGGAGGTGACGCTGCAGGGGACCCTCGAGCGTCCGCGGGTCCTGGGGCGCTTCACGTCGCCGCGCCTGTTCCTGGGAGACGAGGGGCTCGGCGCCCTCACGTCCCGGGTGCGGGGCGTCGGAGACGGCCGCGTCACCCTGGAGGCCGAGTGCCGCTCCCACCGGGTCGCCCTGACGCTCTCGGGGAGCGTCGGGGCCGCCGTTCCTCACGAAGCCGCGCTCCGCCTGAGCGCCGACGACACGAGCGTCGATCCGTTCCTGCGGAAGCTCTTTCCGGCGGTGCCCATCGCGGTGGGCATCGTCGCCACCGGCACGGCCCGCCTCGACGGCCCCCTCGCGACGCCCGAGAGGCTCCACTTCGACGCCGATCTCCCCCGGTTCGAGCTGCTCCTTCCGGAATACCCCATCCGGAACCGCGAGCCCGTCCGCCTCTCCCTCGACGAGGGCCGGCTCAGCCTGCGCGAACTGCGCCTGGCCGGGGAAGGGACCGACCTCGCGGTCCGGGGCAGCGTGGGGCTCCTCGGCGCGGGCGTCCTCGACCTCGCGGCGAGTGGCGCCGCCGACCTCCGGGCGCTCTCGGCGGTGACCCGCCGGCTGCGCGGCCAGGGCGCCGCACGACTCGGCCTGACCGTCTCCGGGACGCGGGCGGCTCCGGCGGTCGAGGGGACCCTCGACCTCGAGGGCGCCGGACTCCGCGTGCGCGGATTCCCCCACGGGCTCGAAGGCGTGCACGGCCGGGTCCGCTTCACCGAAGCGGCCGCGGAGTTCGCGGGGGTCACGGGCACGCTGGGGGGCGGGACCGTGGAGCTCGAGGGCCAGTCCGCCCACGCCGCAGGGCGCCTCACGTCCTTCGACGTCCACGGCACGGGGCGAGGGCTCACCCTCCGGTACCCCGAGGGGCTGCGCAGCGTGGTGGACGCGGACCTGCGGCTCTACGGCGACGCGGCCCGCCAGTGGCTGGCCGGCGCGGTCGACGTGCGCCAGGCCCTCTACACGCGTCGCTACGACGTGGCTTCGGAGCTGCTCGCCACGCGGGAGGCGTGGGAGGCCCGAGGCGGGGCGTCCCTCGCCGAGGGGCTCCACTACGGCGTGAAGCTGCGCGTGCCCGGGACGCTGCGCATCGACAACAACCTCGCGACGCTCCAGGCGCGGGCGGACCTCACCCTCCAGGGGACCTACGACTCCCCGGCGGTCCTCGGCCGTGCCCAGATCGAGCGGGGGCGGATCTACTTCCAGGGGAACACGTACGTCATCCGCCGGGGCACCATCGACTTCGCGAATCCCCAGAGGATCGACCCGCTCTTCGACATCGAGGCGGAGACGCGCCTGCGGAGCTACCGCGTCACCCTCAAGGTGAACGGGACCCTCGAGCGCGTCTACCCCACTCTGTCCTCGGACCCGCCGCTCTCTGCCGTCCAGATCCTGAACCTGCTCGCCGGCGCCGACGAGAGCACCGTTGCGAGCCTCCAGGCGGCGCAGGCCGACCAGGCGCGACTGGCGGCCACGGGCGCGGCGACCCTCGCCGCCGGCAAGATCGCCGAGGAGGTGGGTCTCGAGCGCGGAGCCGAGCGCCTCTTCGGCTTGAACCGCTTCTCCATCGACCCGTCGGTGGTCAAGGGAGGCGTCACGAACCCGACGGCGCGACTCACCGTGGGCAAGCGCATCACCCCGGACCTGAACGTCCTCTACTCCGTGGACCTCCGGGGGACGGAGGAGCGCCTCCTGTCGGTGGAATACACCCTCTCGGACCGCCTCTCCGTGCTCCTCACCCGCACCGAGCCCGGCGGCTTCGGGTTCGACCTGCGCCTGCGGCGGTCCTACTGAATGACGGCGACGCTCCTGGCCCTCGTCCTGCTCGCGGCCCCGGCCGTGTACGAGGGCGAGACCGTGGCCTCGGTGCGCCTCGAGGGCGAGGGCGTCGACGTGGCCCGCTACGAGCGCTACGTGGAGATCCCCGTGGGGCAGCCCTTCCGCGCCACCGTCGTGCGCCACGTCGTCGAGCTCCTCCACGCCACCGGTGCGTTCGAGGACGTCGTGGTCGAGGCGGAGCGCACGCCGGCGGGCGTGGCTGTGGTCGTCCGGCCCGTCCCGGCGCCGCTCCTGGCCGACGTCCGGCTCGAGGGCGACCGCATCCTCGACGCGGGGGCGGTGCGCCGCACGGCCCGCCTCGAGGACCGCGAGCCCCTCTGGCTCGAGCGGCTGGAGCGCGCGGCCCGCGACGTGGCGTTGCACCTGGCGGCGGACGGGTACCTCGAGGCCCGTGTGACCGCCGCGGCCCGACCGAAGGCCGGCGGTGCGGACGCCGTCTTCAGCGTGCGTGCGGGCCCACGAGCGCGGGTCGGTTCCGTTGCCGTCGACGGCGTGCCGGACGCCCGGGCCCGGTCCCTCGTGAGCGTCGTACCCGTGCGGCCCGGCGACGTCTACAGGAGGCGCAGGGCGGACGCCGCCGCGGAGCGCGTGCGCCGGCGGCTGGTCGCCGGAGGCCACTGGCGCGCGGCGGTCGAGGTGCGGGAGGCGTACGACCCGGGGCGGGCTCGCGTGGGCCTGATCCTCGAAGTGCACCCGGGCCCGCTCACGTCCGTCGCCTTCGACGGGGCCCGGGTCCGCGGCGGCCTGCGCGCAGCCCTCGAGGCCATGCTCCGCGAGGGGCGCCTTCGCGGCGACGTCCTCGAGGAGGCGAGCGAACGACTCGAGGATGCGTTCCGCCGCCGCGGCCACCGCGACGTCGCCGTCTCGTACCGCGAGGAGTCGCGGGGCTCCGGTCTCGCGGTCGTGTACCAGGTCCGGGCCGGGCCGGTGACCCAGGCCGCGTCGGTGGCGGTCCGAGGTGCGCCGGCCGGAATCGAGGGCCTCGTCCGTCTCCGCCCGGGCGATCCCGTCGACGACCGGCGCCTCGAGGAGGACGCGCGAGCCCTGACCCGCGTCCTCGAGGAGAGCGGCCACGCCGAGGCCCAGGTGGAGGTGGACCTGCCCGACGGCGGCGGCCTCGTCCCCGTCGCCCTCGTCGCCCGACCCGGCCCGCGGACGATGGTCGCCGCCCTGGCCGTGGAGTCCGCGCGCCCCGGGGAGGCTCTCCCCGAGGTCGCAGGGGCGCGCGCACACCGGCTGCGCCCTGGGGAGCCGTACCGGCTTCGGGATCTCGCCCTGGACCGCAACGACCTGCTGGCGGCGCTCCGCAACGCGGGCCATCTCCAGGCCGAGGTCTCCCCCGAGGTGACGTTCTCCGAGGGCCGCTCGGAGGCCCGCGTCACCCTCCGGGTGACGCCGGGCCCGCGGACGCGCGTCGACCACGTGATCCTCGCGGGCCTCGAGAGAACGCGGCCCCAAGTCGTGCGCCGGGAGCTTCTCCTCGGCGAGGGGGAGCCCCTCGGCCTCCAGAACGTCCTCGAGAGCCAGCGGCGGCTGGGGGCCCTCGGCATTTTCGAGCGCGTGGCGGTCACCGAGATGGACCCCGAGTCGGTCGAGGCGCGCAGCCTGGTGGTGCGCGTGGACGAGGCGCCCCGGACCACCGTCGCGTACGGGGTCGGGTACGCCGAGCGGGACCTCCTGCGCGCCAGCGCCGAGGTCACGCGGCGCAACCTCTCGGGGCTCGACCGCAGCGTCTCCACCTTCGTGCGTGCCAGCTTCCGCGGCAACCGCTTCCTGACCACCTACAGGGAGCCCTACCTGTTCGGTAGGCGGCAGGAGCTCTTCCTCACGGGCTTTCGCGAGGAGGAGGAGCGCGAGAGCTTCTCGTTCCTGCGTTACGGGGGCCTCGTACAGACCGCCCGCAATGTAGGCGGGCGCTGGAGCCTCGTGGTGCGCTACACCTTCCAGAAGACCGGCATCTTCGACGTCCAGGTACCCCTCGACGATGTGGACCGGCAGTTCCGGAACACCACAACCTCGGGCCCCGCGGCCTCGATCATCCGCGACACGCGCGACGACCCCCTGGACCCCCGGCGGGGAGGCTTCCTGGGCGCCGACGTGCAGCTCTCCCACCGCCGCCTCGGGGGCGACGGCTTCGTCAAGGGCTTCCTCCAGGCCTCGGCGTACCGCCCCCTGGGCGGCGTCGCCGTCCTCGCCTTGGCCGGACGCGTGGGCCTCGGGCGGACGCTCGGGGTCGGCGTTCCGGAGCGCCTTCCGCTCCCCGACCGCTTCTTCGCCGGCGGCGACTACAGCCTCCGCGGCTTCAAGCTCGACACCGCCGGTCCCCTCGAACTCTCCACGACCGGCGAGCTCGTCCCCACCGGGGGCAACGCGCTCGTCCTCGGCGGGGCGGAGCTGCGCTTCGACCTCGGCCGGTTCCTCTCCGCCGCGGCCTTCGGCGAGGCCGGCACCGCATACCGCCTGGTCTCCGACGTCGATCTCGGCGCCCTGCGCCTCGCCGCCGGCATCGGCCTCCGCTACCGCAGCGCCTTGGGCCCCCTGCGCATCGACTGGGGCTACAAGCTGGGCCGTGAGCCGGACGAGTCGCCCTCCCGGTTCCATTTCACCATCGGCCATGCGTTCTGAGCGCCGCCTCGTCTTCGCCGTCTGCGGAGTCCTGGGGGCTCTCTCCGGATCGCTCACCGCCGCCGAGGTCGTCGAGCGGATCCTCGCCGTCGTGAACGACCGGCCGGTCATGCTGAGCGAGGTCGCGCTCCTCGGGGCCGTGCGCGGCCTCGACCGCGCGACGGCCGTCGAGGCGGTGATCGACGAGCGCCTCATGTTCGAGGAGGCGGCCCGGCTGCCCCAGGCGGTCGTCGGCGCCGAGGACGAGGAGCGGGCCTATCAGAGCCTCCTTGGACGCGGGAGCGCCCGCGGGGCGCTCGAGGCGGATCTCCGGCGCCTGGCCCGCCGCGAGACCGCGATCCTCAGGTACGTGGAGTTCCGCTTCCGCCAGCAGGTCCGCGTCACGGACGAGGCCGTGCGCGCCGCCTACGAGGCGGAGCACGCCGGACGCGAGGACGCGGCCGCCTACGACGCCGTGGCGCCCGCACTGCGGGAACGGCTCGAGGACGCCGCCCTCGACGCGCGGATCGAAGCGTGGGTCAAGGAGCTGCGCGGGGCGGCGCGGATCCGCTACAACGCCGGGGGCTCGTAACGGCCCAGGGTCGCCCTCGCGCGGATCCGCAGCAGGTCGACGAACGCCAGGAAGCCGCGCAGCGTTCCCACTCGCGTGGCGGCGTCGTTGCGCCACGTCACCGGGACCTCGGCGACCCGTCGACCCCGGCGTAGGGCGAGGAAGAGGACCTCGACGTCGAAGGAGAAGCCGTCGAGGCGCGCTGCTCCGAAAGCCTCCTCAGCGGCGCGGGCGGTGAAGAGCTTGAAGCCGCACTGCGTGTCCTTGAGACCGGGCAGGAGCAGGGCCCGCACGCACAGGTTGAAGACGCGGCCCATGTTCTCCCGGTACCAGGGCTGGTGAACCTCGATCCGCGCTCCGGCGACGGCCCGCGAGGCGACCACGACGTCGTAGCCCTCGTCCATCTTCGCCATGAGCGGCTCGATCTCCTCGATGGGCGTCGACAGATCGGCGTCGGTCATGAGCCGGCGCTCACCGCGGGCGAGGAGCATCCCGCGCCGCACCGAGTAGCCCTTCCCGCGGTTCCCTTCGTTGCTGACGACCGCGACGCGGGGCCCACCGGCCTCCCGCGCCCTCTCGGCGGTTCCATCGGTCGAGCCGTCGTCCACGACGATGACCTCGTGAGGATGGCCCCGTCCCTCCAGGTACCCGAGGATCCGCGCCAGGGACCCGGGGAGACGGCCGGCCTCGTTGTAGGCGGGGATCACCACCGAGAGCGCCGGGGCACTCACTTCGCCTCCCGCGTCAGGCCCAGGAGGAGGGGCTCGACGCCCGGCGGAACGCTCGCGAGGCCCAGGTCCAGGGCTCCCCAACGCACCTCGTCGGCCAGGTAGCCGAGGAGGCTCCCCTCGGGCACTCTCCGTCGCTCCACCTCGGTCGCGAGCACGTCCCGACGCTCCAGGACCTCCTCGAGAAAATCCGCGAGACGCGCCACCGTGGCGCCCAGGTCGTGGGCCGTCGCGACGTGCTCACGCGCCAGACGGCCGATCGTCTCGCGCAACGCCGCGTCGGCGAGGAGGCGCGCCAGGAACGCCTCGATCTCGGCCTCCTCGCCCACGCCGGGGTCCACGGGGACGACGCAGCCCTCGGGGAACTCCTCCTCCGCCGGAGTCCCAGCAGTCACGAGGGCCGGGCGGCCGACCCCCAGGGCACGCACGAGCGCCCCCGAGATCTCACCGTGGGTGGGGAAACGCAGGGAGAGGACCACGTCGGCCGCGGCGAGGTGGCGGGTAAAGTCGGGGAGGGGGAGCCGCCCCGTGACCACGAGGGCGTCGCCCAGCCCGGCCTCGCGTGCCCAGGCCGCAAGGGGCAGCGCCGCGTCGACGCCGCCCGCCACCACGAGGCGCAGGGTCGCGTGGCGCCGCCGCAGCCGG
Source organism: Acidobacteriota bacterium (assembly GCA_016199625.1). Lineage (GTDB taxonomy): Bacteria > Acidobacteriota > Vicinamibacteria > Fen-336 > Fen-336 > JACQGI01. The sequence continues at coordinate 47,023 of JACQGI010000029.1, forward strand.
GCGATTGCCCGGACGGCCACGCCGAGGCGCTTCGAGACCGTGGCCAGACCCGGAGCGGTCACGACGAGCGCCTCGGGGGAGAGCCCCAGAGCGCGCCGGGCCTCGTCCCGCGAGGGTACGGGGTCGAGGGGCAGCGAGACGTGGTGCGGGAGGTGCAGCACGGGCCGCTCGCGGAGGCGCAGCGCGGCGCGCGACGTGACGTGGCGCGTGAGACCGACCAGGGCCAGGCACGAGTCGAGGACGCGGTCGTTCAAGGGGTAGAGGGCGGGGAGCAGGTCGCCGCCGAGGGCGCGCGCCACCTGACGGCCCACGAACGTGCCCGCTTCCCCGTGGGCCCGCCGCATCTCGCGGAGGTAGGCTGCTCGGTCGCCGCTCTCCACGGTCTCGTGCAGGACCAGGTGATGGAGGCAGAAGTCGTGGAGGACCACGACGCCAGGGCGCGCGAGGGCCGCGCGGTAGACGTAGGCGTGGGCGGGGGAGTTGCCCAGGTGGTAGAGATCGAGGTCGGCCTCCACGGGAGCGCCGGCCGCGACCACGGGCACCCCTGCGACCGACCCCGCCTCCACGGCCGCCGGGTCCTCCACGACGACGCGGACGTCGCAACGCCGGGTCAGGGCGCCGAGCTGCTCGGCCACGTAGTCGGCGATTCCCGAGGACGACGGAGGCAGCGGGCTCCAGACCGCGAGGCGCATCACCGGATCGACTCCGTGAGACGGTCGATGACGTGGTCCCAGGTGATGTCGGCGACCCGGGCGCGACCCGCCTCGCCCATCTCCCGCAGCCGGGCCTCGGGGAGGGCCCACAGCCGATCGATCCCTGCGGCGATCGCGTCGGGGTCGGGGCTGGTCACGACCCCCGTCTCGCCGTCGGTCACGAACTCGAGGGGGCCACCCGCATCGTTGGTCGTCACCACCGGCTTCGCCGAGAGGAAGGCCTCCACGGTCACGTACCCGTAGTCCTCGTTCAGTGGGTGGTAGAGGGCCGCGCGGCACGAGGCGTACAGCGCGACGAGGTCCTCGGCCGACACGAAGCCCAGGAGCTCCACGCGGTCCTCGATTCCGAGCCGGGCGATCTGCTTGCGCAGCTCGGGCTCGAGGGGCCCCGAGCCGGCGACCTTGAGGCGCGCCCCGCCCCGGACCCGCGCCAGGGCGTCCACGGCGAGGTCGAGCCTCTTGAGCCGGTCGAGCCGCCCCGCATAGAAGAGGAAATCGCCGTAGGCCTCGACGCGGTAGCGACCCTGGTGGTGGGGCGGCGGATAGAGCGGCGTCCCGGGCAGCCCGTTGTAGCGCGCGAGGCGGTCGGCGACGTTCCGGGAGATCGTGAAGATGGAGCGGCACTCCGAGAGCGACGACGTGTCCATGGCGTGGATGGCCTCGCGCACCTGCCGATCCTCGGGGGCCTCGGTGAAGGAGCAGTAGGCCGTTCCGAAGAGGTCGTACGCCTCGCGGTGCTGGTGGAAGAGCCACGTGACCTTCCGGGGGTGGCGGACCAGGTACGTGGGGAACTTGGTGGGGATCACCAGGTCGATCGGCGTGCCGTTGCTCTCCGTGACGTCCAGGAGCCGCCACGCCAGCGCCTGGCGCACCAGCTCCGAGACCGGGTACCACTTGAACGGGACGTTCGCCACGTCCACCTTGAAGCCCCGCCGCTCGAGGTTCTCCTTGAGCTCGGAGACCAGGATCTCGGCCCCGCCCACGATGAACGGGGCCTGCGCCGCGCAGACGAGGACCGTCCTCATCCGCGGGCGAGGCGCTCCTCGAGGCGGACGAGACGGGCCCGGAGCTCCCGCAGGGCGAACTCCAGCGAGAGCCGGCCGCGCTCCGCCTCGGAGAGGACGAGGTCGATCCGCTTGACGAGGTCGTGGACGTGGGCGACGAGCTCCTCCTGGAGGATCAGATGACGCTCGTCGACGTCCTGCATGTGCCGGCCGTGGACGCCCAGGACCGCGTCGTAGTGGCGGTGCGTGGCCTCGATCCGGGCGTCGAGGTACGCCAGGATTTCGTTGTCCAGCTGCACCTGCCGGGAGTTGAAGGCGACCTGCGCGTCGAGGACCGGTCCCAGGAGCCGGCGCGCGACGCGGACCAGCCAGCCCCTGAGGCCCGCGGGGACGGGCACTCGCCCCACGTCCCAGAGGGCGTTGACCGCGGCCCCGTCGGGACGGGGCGGGGGCGGCCCGGCGAGGGGCGCGGCCTCGAGCGGCGGGACCCCGGGGACGCGGACGGCGGGGTCCGGGCCGCGCACCTCCTCGGGGCGGCGCTCGAGGAGGGCGCGCTCCCGCACCGCCTCCCGTATCCGCCGCAGCTCCTCGGCCACGCGCTGTCTGTCGTCGCTCAGGACGGGCTCCCTTCCCCGGCTCGGCCCCTGAATTGTACCCGCATCACCGACTTGACTAAGATTCGGCCCTCCCATGCGCCCCCGGACCATCGTCGTCGCCGCGACCCAGGTCCCTTTCCAGCGCGGCGGGGCCGAGTGGCACGCGGCCGCGCTCGTCGGCGAGCTCGAGGCGCGGGGCTTCCGCTCCGAGGTGGTCCGGCTCCCGTTCCGATGGGATCCGCGGGAGGAGGTGGTCCGGAGCGCCCTGGCGTGGCGGATGCTCGACCTCTCCCGTGCTGGCGACGCCGACGTGGACCTGCTCGTCGGCACGCGCTTCCCGTCCTACGTGGTGCGCCACCCCAACAAGGTCGTCTGGCTCTTCCATCAGTTCCGGCAGGCCTACGACCTCCACGACGCGGGCATCGACGGCTTTCCGACCACCCCCGAAGGTCGGGCGCTCCATCAGCACGTCGTGGAGCTGGACACCCGCGCCCTGAGGGAGTGCCGGCGGATCTTCACCACGTCCCAGAACAACGCCGCGCGCCTCCAGAAGTACAACGGTCTCCGTGCCGAGGTCCTGCGCCTGCCGCTCCTCCACGCGGGGAGCTGGCGCACCGAGGCCTTCGATCCCTTCGTGCTGTCCGTCGGCCGCCTGGAGGCGCTGAAACGCGTGGATCTCCTGGTCCGTGCGGCGGCGCAGCTGCCGGCGCGGGTCCGGGTCGTGGTCGTGGGTGAGGGTTCCCAACGGGACGCCCTCGCGGCCCTGGCCCGCGAGAGCGGCGTCGAGTCGCGCGTGGAGTTCCGCGGCTACCTGGACGACGCGGAGGTGAAGGCGCTGTACGCCCGCTGCGCCTGTGTCTTCTACGCCCCGTGGGACGAAGACTACGGCCTCGTGACCCTCGAGGCGTTCCACTCGGGCAAGCCCGTGGTCACCACCTCCGACGCCGGCGGGGTGCTCGAGTTCGTCCGTCACGGGGAGACGGGCTTCGTGGCCGCACCGGAGCCGGGCGACGTCGCCGCGTGCCTCGTCCGCCTCCTCGAGCGCCCCGCCGCGGCGCGGGACATGGGCGCCGCCGGTCGCGCCTCGATCCGGGGGATCTCGTGGGACGCCGTGATCGAGGCGCTCACGGGCGCGGGCTCTTGAGGGCCCACGGACCGGTCGGTAGCGCCCTCGCGATCCTGGGCGTGCTGCTCTCGGCCATCGCACTCCTCGATCCCCAGCGCCCAGCCCTCCAGCCGTTGGGGCCGGGGATCGCCGTGGCGGGGCTCCTCCTCCGGCGGCGAGGAGGCCATGGCGACGCCCCGACGGTCCTCGCGGTCGTCCTCTCCGCGGCGTTCGCCACGGGCGCCGCCGTGGGTCCCGAGTTCGGAGCGGACTCCCCCAGCTACTACGTCTACCTGCGCTCGGCCGCCTTCGACCGCGACCTCGACTTCACCAACGAATGGGTCCACTGGGACTATCGCCTGCGGCGGCTCACGCCCACGGGCCTGCGGCGCAACGTGCAGTCGGTGGGCCCGGCGGTGCTCTGGAGCCCGTTCTTCCTTGCGGCTCACGTCTACGTCCTCGCCGACGGCGTCCTGGGAGGCCACCGCTACGCGGCCGACGGCTACAGCGCGCCGTATCGGCGCTCGACGGCCCTCGGGACCCTCACCCTGGTCGTCCTCGGCGCCGGACTCCTCTTCCACGCCCTCGCGGCGCGCCACGGTCCGGGGGTGGCCCTCGTGGCCGTAGTGGGCGCGAGCGCCGCGTCCCCGATCCTCTACTACGCCTTCGTCATGCCCACGATGGCCCACGGCCCCGCCTTCGCCGTGGCCGCAGCAGCGGTGGCGGCGCTCCTGGCCGTGCGGGACGTGCCGTCGCTGCGGGGATGGGTTCTCGTGGGCGCCGCCCTCGGCGCCCTGGCGCTGGCCCGCTGGCAGGCGGTCGTCTTCGCCCTCCTCGTCGGCCTGGTGGCAGCCGAGGGGCTCGTGCGCCGCACCGTGCGGCCGGTCTTCGTCGCCGCCGCGGCGGCGGCGGCGCTCCTGGCCTTCGCGCCGCAGCTCCTCGCCTGGCAGGCATTGTTCGGCCGGGCCCTGACGATGCCGCAGGGCGGCGGGTTCGTGGACTGGTCCTCCCCCCACTTCCTCGACACCCTCGTGGCCGCCGACCACGGCCTCTTCTCCTGGACGCCCGTCCTGCTGGTTGCGCTCCTCGGCCTCGTGGCCGCGCTCCCCCGGGACCCGCTGCTCCACGGCGGCGCGATCCTCGTTCTCCTCGCCACGGCCTGGGTGAACGGGGGCGTCTCGACCTGGACCGGCGGCGACGCCTTCGGGGCGCGCCGCTTCGACGCCGTGATCCCCCTCCTGGCCCTGGGCCTCGCCGTGGCCGTCGAACGAGCGGCGGCCCTCGCGCGGCGCCGGCCCCTGCTCGTGCCCGCCGCCGGCGTCGGGCTCCTCGTCCTCTGGAACGTGGGGCTCCTCGTCTCGTTCCGGGAAGGGCTCTATCCAGAGGCGGCGCCCCTCGATCGCGTGGCGGGCACGCAGGGACGGAATCTCCGCCGCGGCCTCCAGACCCTCGCCGGAACCCTCGGGGGCGCCCGGGCGCGCGCCCTCGTGTACCGCGCCCTCGGGGGCGAGTACGTCTACACGCATCGCGTCAAGGACGGAGTGATCGACCTGGGCGGCGAGGACGCGGAGCTGCTCCACGGCGAATGGTCCCCGCCACGGCGCAAGCCCGGCGAGCCGAGCTTTCGGTGGGCGCTCCATCCCGCCGCGTGCGTCCGCCTTCCCCTCGAGTCGCCCCGGGAGCTGCCCGTGGCCGTGACGCTCAGGGCGCCCCTGGACGCGCAGCCCCAGCGCGCCACCGTGTCCCTGAACGGACGCGATGTCGGGCCACTCGACGTGCCCGTCGAGTGGGGTGAGATCCGTGCGACCTTCCCGGCCGAGGCGGTCCTCCCGGGAGAGAACGACCTCTGCCTGCGCTTCACCAGTGCCCTGCCCAGCGAGAACGAGGGGGTGCGCCTCGCGGCCCAGGTCGCGCGG
>JACQGI010000005.1 GCA_016199625.1 Acidobacteriota bacterium
AACAAGGAGTTCCTGGAGAGCATGTCGAGCGGCGCGTAGCCTGCGGGTCGCCAGCCACGGCAACGCGAGCGGCGGGATTCACTCCCGACGCGAGCGGGGGGTTCAAGGGGGTGCGGCGCAGCACCCCCTTGCTCATCGAAGACGAACAAGGAGTTCCTGGAGAGCATGTCGAGCGGCGCGTAGCCTCAGTACCCCAAGGGCCCCAAGTACCCCAAGGCCCAAGGGCGCCAGGGCGCCAGGGCGCCTCTTGACCCCCTGGGCCACCGCAGCGTAGCCTTCAGGACGCTCCCGTTGCGGCCCCGCCGTGGCCCTCGCTCCACGAGTAGGGGCCGGCTCACCCACGCCGGGACCCGTTACGCCGAGGCCCAGGGGGGGATGGTGAGATGCCATTGGACTGGGGGCGGCGCCCTGCACCGCGGGAGGAGACCCTCCCCGAGCTGATCGCCCGGAAGAAGTACGGCCGGGCGATCGAGGTCCTGCGGGCCCAGCTCGTAGGCCGGGCGCCCACGGCGCAGATGCGCCTGCAGCTCGCCGACCTCCTCGTGCAGGCCGGCCGCACCCACGAAGCCGCCCCCATCTTCATCGCCCTCGCCGACGAGTTCACCCACGACGGCTTCGTGGCCAAGGCCGTGGCGATTCTCAAGCGCGTGGACCGGATCGACCCGGGTCGCGTCGACGTCAAGGAGCGCATGGCCCGGCTGGTCCAGCAGCAGCACCAGCGGCTCCCGACTCTGAGCGTTCCCGCGGTCCGCCGGGTCCCGGAGTTCGGCATCGAGGAGATCAGCGAGGAGGCGCACGGCGCCCTGCACGCGCAGACCCCAGCGCCCGGGCCCGTCCCGACGCCCGAGTCGCCGCCCGACCCCGGGCCAGCGGTCACGATGGCGCCCCCCGCCGAGCCGGCGCCCGTGTCGCCGGGCGAGGAGGCCCAGGAGCCCACGCCGGTCGAGGCGTGGCCGGAGGCCGTGGTCGGCCCCGCGGCCGGGCCGCCGACCCCGACGCCCACGGTGGCAGAGGCGACGACCGCCGAGGGGACCCCCGAGACGAGGACGACCTCGAAGATCCGGCGCGCGTTTCGCAAGTTCCTGGCCTCGCTCCCTGGCGCGGGAGCGGAGCTCAATCCGAAGGACGAGTCGGCTGCGACGCCCGCGGCGATGGATGCCCCGACCGGCGAGGTCGCAGCCACCGCCGCAGGCGAGCCGTCGGAAGGCGAGGGCCCGCTGGCGATCTCCGAGGCGACGATGGTGCCGAGCCTCGAGCCGGCGGCTCCAGAAGCTGCCGCCACAGTCGAGTCTCCGGTCCTCGAGCCGGCCGCCATCGAGCCACCGACCATCGAACCTCCGGCCGTCGAGCCTCCAACGATCGAGCCTCCAACGATCGAGCCCCCGACGGTCGAGCCGGCCGCCGTCGAGCCGGTGGCCCTCGAGCCGGCCGCCGTCGAGCCCATGGCCGCGTTGGCGGCGGAGCCGTCCGAGGGCGAGGCCGAGAGTGCAGGCGTGACGCACCGCCTGAAGGGCGTCCTGCGGCGCCTGCTCCACTTCGGCGGCAGCGGCACGAACGACGTCGCGGCGCCGTCGCTCGGCGACGCGCCGCCCGTCGCCGAGGAGGTGATCGTCGCCGAAGCGTCCGAGATCGGACCGGTGGCCGAGCCTGCGGCCGAGGCGCCGGAGACGCCGCCGGCCACTCCCGACGTCGGCGAGGAGGAGCCCATTCCCGTCGAAGCCGTCGCGGAGTCGGCCCCCCCTCCACCCATCGAGCTCGAGGTCGTGCCCGAGCCGGAGATGTCGGAGCAGGCGTTCCAGGACCAGGTGTTGGACCTCATCGAGGACGTCCTGCACCGGGCACCGGCGCCCGCGACCCCCGTGGAACTCGAGGTCGTGGAAGAACCCGCGGATCCCCTCGCGCACTGGCGGCGGCTCCTCGCCGGATCGCTCTTCGGGGACATGACGCAGGGCGAGCTCCTGGCCGTGGTGCAGCGCCTTCGGCTCCGGACGTTCCTGCCCGGGGACGTGGTCGTCACGGAGGGCGAACCGGGCCGGAGCCTGTTCATTCTCGCGAGCGGCCGGGCCAAGGTCTTCGTCCGCAATCCGGCCGGCCGCAACTTCGAGGTGGGGCAGCTCCGGGGCGGGGAGTTCTTCGGCGAGATCTCGGCCCTCTCCGGGCGCCCGCGGACCGCCACGGTCACGGCCGCCGACACGTGCGAGGCGCTCGAGCTCGGCAAGGAGGCCCTCGACGAGTTCGCCCGAACTCACCCCCGAGTCTGCGAGGTCCTCGAAGCTCAGTACATCCGCCGGGCGAGCAGCCCCGAGGCGGCTGCGATCCGGGCGGTGCCCGTGGATCCGGGGACGAGGGAGAAGGCCATCGAGGTGCTCGAGGCGCACTTCGGTCAGAGCCGCTGGGAGCCACGGATGCGCCTGCACCTGGCGTCGGCGCTGCTCGAGTCGGGGAAGGACCAGGACGCCGTGGACGTCCTCATCGGCCTCGCCGACGACCTGGCCCGCGAGGGGCTCAACGAGAAGGCCGTGGCCATCCTCAAGAAGATCGAGCGCATCCAGCACCGGCACGTGGAGGAGGTGAACCTGGCGCCCCTCAAGCGTCGGGCGGCGGAGGTCCGGCGGGCCGCCTCGGACGCGGCACCGCTGCCGGCGGCGGGGAAGGCGAAGTCCCGCAGGAAGACCGCCGGCCCGTCGCCTCCCGGGTCCAAGGGGAAGCCGAAGACCGAGGAGTACTTCCAGGGATGGATCGTGGACGTGCTGCGCGAGACGGTGCGCCCCCAGACCGACGCCGAGGACTCCCACGGAACGGACTCCGCGCGCGCCACGGGTTACGCCCGGGGCCTGGCCGCGAGCCCGCTCTTCGAGGGGTTCGGCGAGGAGGAGCTCGTGGCGTTCATCCAGGGACTGAGGCTCCTCGCCTTCGACGCGGGCGACGTGGTGATCACCGAAGGCGAGGCGGGGGAGAGCGTGTTCCTCCTCGCCTCCGGCCGGGTCCGCGTCTTCGTCCACAGCGCCGCAGGGCACAACGTCCCGCTCCGTGACCTCGAGGAGGGAGCCTTCTTCGGCGAGATCTCGGCCCTCTCGGGTCGCCCGCGCTCCGCGACGATCACCGCCGTCACGGACTGCGAGTTGCTCGAGCTGGACAAGACCACCCTCGGCGCGATCGTCGGCCCGCATCCCCGGGTGCGCGAGATCCTGGAGGCCTTCTACTCGGAGCGTATCGGAAGCCGCAACGCGGCCCTGGTCCGGGGGCTCCCGAGCGGGGAGGCGGGGTAGGCGCGCCGATGGACCGCGGCCCGCTCGCCCGGCTCGCCGACGCACTCGCCCGCATCTCCTCCCGGTGGGTCCCCGACGCCTTCTCCATCGCGGCGCTGCTCACCTTCGTGACCCTCGCCCTCGCCCGGGGGCTGGGGAGGGCGGACCTCGCCGGCTGCGTCCGGGCCTGGGGGGACGGCGTCTGGACGCTCCTGCCGTTCTCCATGCAGATCGCCGTGGTCATCTTCGCCGGCTACGTGCTCGCCGTCTCGCCGCTCGTCCGGGCACTCCTGGACGCCCTCGCGAGCGTCCCACGGACGCCCCGACAGGCCGCGGCCTGGACGGCCCTTCTGTCGATGCTGCTCTGCTGGCTCAACTGGGGGATGGGGCTCATCGCCTCGGCCGTCCTGGTGAGGGCCGTGGCTCGCCGGCGGCCCGAGGCCGACTACCGCGTGCTCGTGGCCGTGGCCTACCTGGGCCTCGGGACCACCTGGCACGGGGGACCCTCGGGCTCGGTCCCGCTCCTCCTCGCGACGCCCGACTCGTTCATGATCAAGGCCGGCCTGATCACGTCGCCCGTGCCGCTGGCCGACACGATCTTCACGGCCACCAACGTCGGCCTCATGGTCCTCGTCACCCTGGGGCTGGCGGCTTTCGCCGGCCTGCTCCACCCCTCGGCCGTGAGGACCGTGCGGGCCGACCCCGCCGCGCTCGGGGCTCTCGAGTCCTTCGAGCCGCCGCGCCGTCCGGCATCGCCGACGCCCGCCGAGCGCCTCATGCACGGACCGTGGCTCAACGGCGCCATGGGTCTTCTCGGACTCGCCTATCTGGGCTCGCAGGCCTGGGCCGGGCGGTTCGTGGCCACACTCGACACCGTCAACCTCGTCGTCCTCACCCTCGCCCTCCTGGCGCACCCGAGCCCGGCCTCGCTCGTCAGGGCGGCCGAAGACGCCTCTCGCCCTCTGCACGGGGTCGTGCTGCAGTTCCCCCTCTACGCGGGCGTCTACGGCATCATCAAGGATACCGGCCTCGCCGACGCCCTCGCGCAGGCGTTCGTCTCCGTGGCCACTCCGCGGACGTTCCCGTTCGTGGTGTTCTGCTACTCGGCCGTCCTGAACTACTGGGTTCCGTCGGGGGGCGCCAAGTGGGCGATGGAGGCGGAGTACCTGCTGCGAGCGGCGGGGACGCTCGGTGTCGGGACGCCTGCCGTAGTGATGGCCTACGCGTACGGCGACATGGCCACGAACCTCATCCAGCCGTTCTGGGCGATTCCGATCCTGGCCGTCACCCGACTCCGCTTCGGCGACATCCTCGGCTACACCGGTCTCGTGGCCGTCATCTGCTTCATCGTGACCGTCGTCGCGATGCTGATCATTCCGGCGACGCTTTAGTGCCGATGTCTGTTGG
>JACQGI010000030.1 GCA_016199625.1 Acidobacteriota bacterium
GGATCACCGAGCCCGAGCCGAGGAAGAGCAGCGCCTTGAAGAAGGCGTGGGTGAAGAGGTGGAAGATCGCGACGCCGAACGCCCCGACCCCGCACGCCGCGAACATGTAGCCGAGCTGGGAGACGGTCGAGTAGGCGAGCACGCGCTTGATGTCGGTCTGGACGAGGGCGACGGTCGCGGCCATGAGCGCCGTCACCGTGCCCACGATCGCCACCACCGCGAGGGCCGTCTCGGACTTGGCGTACAGGGGCGAGAGGCGCGCCACCATGTACACGCCGGCCGTCACCATGGTGGCCGCGTGGATGAGCGCCGAGACCGGGGTCGGGCCCTCCATGGCATCGGGGAGCCAGACGTGCAGGGGGACCTGAGCGCTCTTGCCGCAGGCGCCGACGAAGAGCAGGAGGGCGATGGCCGTGAGGGTCCCCCACTCCCCGAAGGCCTCCTTCGGCGCGCTTTCGTGCGCCACCTGGACGATCTGGAAGAGGTCCACGGTGCCGAAGGCGTAGAAGGCCACGAGCATGCCCAGGAGCAGCCCCGCGTCGCCGATCCGGTTCACCACGAAGGCCTTGAGCCCCGCGTCGGACGCGCTCTTCTTCCGGAACCAGAACCCGATGAGGAGGTACGAGCAGAGCCCCACCCCCTCCCACCCCACGAACATCAGCGGCAGGCTCGACCCCAGGACCAGGAGCAGCATGAAGAACGTGAAGAGGTTCAGGTACGAGAAGTAACGGACCCGGTCCTCGTCGTGGGCCATGTAGCCCAGGGAGTAGATGTGGATCAGCGACCCGACGCCGGTGACGACGAGCAGCATCACGAGGGACAGCGGATCGAGGAGCAGGGCAAAGGGCACCTGGAGGGGCCCGGCGCTGATCCACTCGATGCCGAGGTACGGCTGGTAGGGCATGTACGACTCGGCTTCGGGAAGGCCGTAGGCGGCGCGGAACTCGTTCGGTTGCTGAGAGAGCTCGTGATAGCGGAATGCTGTCCGCACCGCTAGGGCGAAGGAGGCGACCACCACGGCGCACGCGAGGGCGTTGGCGAGGAGCGTGCCCCGGGCTCGGACCCACCGGAGGAGCGCCGCGACCGGGGGCAGGAACCCCTGGAACCAGGCCTCGAGGTCGCCCTCTTTCCCCGCCTTCGCCTCCTCCTCCTCCCGCCGGATGTCGTCGCCCAGCAGCGCCAGGACGATGAAGCCCGCCAGGGGCAGGAACAGGCCCATCAGGGAGAGCGTGTTGAGGAGCGTGTCGCTTTCGGTCTCGCCCATGCCTACCACTTCAGGACGCTGAAGGCGTCCACGTCCAGGGTGTCCTTGCCGCGGTGCAGCGCGATCACGATGGCCAGCCCGACCGCCGCCTCGGCCGCCGCCACGGTCATGACGAAGAAGACCAGGATCTGCCCCTCCCGTGTGCCGAGGTGATTGCTGAAGGCCACGAAGGCCAGGTTCGCGGCGTTGAGCATCAGCTCGATGCACATGAGGATCGTGATGATGTTGCGGCGCAGGAAGACGCCCAGGGCGCCGAGGGCGAAGAGCCCCACGCTCAGGAGGAGGGCGTGCTGCACCGTCGGCTCGGCGTTCACGAGTCCTTCCTCGCCAGGGCCACGGCGCCGACGAGGGCCGCGAGGATGAGCACCGACGTGGCCTCGAAGACGTAGAGATACGGGAGCGAGAAGAGGTCCCGCGCCATCTTCTCCGTGGAGGCGTCGAGGGGCCGGGCCGGCCCCAGCCGGGCCCGCATCAGAACGGTGCCGATCTGCAGCGCCAGCAGGACGGCGAGGGCCAGGGCGACGCCCTTGAGCGTCCGGCCGTCGCCCGGGTCGCGGCCTTCCCGCTTCACGTTGAGGAGCATGAGGACGAACAGGAACAGCACCATGATCGCGCCGGCGTAGACCACGATCTGGAGCACCGCGATGAACGGCGAGCCCAGGAGGCCGTAGATCGCCGACAGCGAGCACAAGGTCACGATGAGCGCGAAGGCGCTGTAGATCGGGTTCCGCTGCGAGATCACGACGATCGCCGACCCGAGGGCCAGCGCGCCGAAGGCGTAGAAGAGCAGCGCCGCGAAGTCCATGGTCACAGGGCCCCGACCGCGGCCGCCGCAGGCCTCGGCCCCTGGAACGCCAGCGCCCCGGCGGTGATCAGGATCCAGACGGCCGCCGCGGGCACCAGGACCTTCCAGCCGAAGTGCATGAGCTGGTCGTAGCGGAAGCGCGGCAGCGTCCCGCGCAGCCAGATGAAGAAGAAGAGCACCGAGAGGACCTTGACGCCGAACCAGGCGACGCCGGCCAGGCCGGTGTCGGGCACGCCCGGGAAGGGAGCGTTCCACCCCCCGAGGAACAGGTTCGTCCCGAGGGCCGAGACCGTGATCATGTTCACGTACTCGGCCATCTGGAGGAGCGCGAACTTCATCGACGCGTACTCGGTGTGGAAGCCCGCCACCAGCTCCGTCTCGGCCTCCGCGAGGTCGAAGGGCGTGCGGTTCACCTCGGCCGTCGAGGCCACGACGTAGATCAGGAACGCGGGGAACTGGATGAAGGCGTTCCAGCGCCAGAACCCGCCATCCTGGGCCGCGACGATGTCCTGGATCCGGAACGACCCCGCGAGCATGATGATGCCGACCCACGAGAGGCCGAGGGACAGCTCGTACGAGAACATCTGGGCCGACGACCGCAGTCCGCCGATGAGGGTGTACTTGTTGTTGGACGCCCAGCCCGCCATGACGATCCCGTACACGCCCAGCGCCGTGATGGCGAAGATGTACAGGACGCCGACCTCGAGGTCCACGATCTGGAGCGAGACCTCGCGGCCGGCGAACGGCCCGAGCCACGACGCCTGCGGGAGTGTCACGCTGCCCCCGTACGGCACGACGGCAATGGCGAGGAAGGCCGTGATCACCGAGACCGCGGGCGCGGCGATGAACAGCCACTTGTCGGCCCCCGGCGGGATGAACTCCTCCTTGAAGAAGAGCTTGATCCCGTCGGCCACGGGCTGGAGGATCCCGAACGGCCCCGTCCGGTTCGGCCCCAGCCGGAACTGCATGAAGGCCAGCACGCGCCGCTCGACCCACGTCATCAGCGAGAAGAGGCCGAGCAGCACGTTGAAGATCACGAGGATCTTCACGGCGGCGATGACGGTCTGGATCGTGGTCTCGCTCACCCCGACACCGTGGAAAGCGCCCGGGCCTCCTCGAAGGTCCTGGCCGCCTTCCGCCAGCACTGCCTCTCGCGGATGTGGTACTCGTACTCCTCGCGGAACTTCTTCAGGGTGGACTGGGGCGGGGCGATGGCCGCGTCCCCGAAGGGGCAGACGGTCTTCCCGCCGATCGAGTCGGTGACGTTCCAGAGGATCTCGAGGTCGCGCTCCGTCCCCTGCCCTTCCTCGATGCGGTTCAGGAGGCGCAGCATCCAGCCGGTCCCCTCGCGGCACGGGGAGCACTTGCCGCAGGACTCGTGCTTGTAGAAGTACGTCAGCCGCTCGGCCATCCACACCATGCACGTGGTGTCGTCCATGACGATGGTCGCGGCCGAGCCCAGCATCGAGCCGGCCTTGGCCAGGCTGTCGAAGTCCATGGCCACGTCGATCTCACCGGCGGTCAGGACGGGCGTCGAGGACCCGCCCGGCACGACGGCCCGGAGCTTCCGGCCCGGCAGCAGCCCGCCCGCGTACTTCTCGTCGTAGATCAGCTCGCGGAGGGTGATCCGGCCCATGGGAGCCTCGTAGGTCCCCGGCCGCTTCACCTGGCCGCTGACGCAGTAGAGCTTCGTCCCGCCGTTCTTCTCGGTCCCGTAGGCCGCGAACCACTCCGCCCCGCGCTCGAGGATGAGCGGGACGCAGGCGAGGGTCTCGACGTTGTTCACGATGGTCGGACAGCCGTAGAGGCCGTGGGTCGCCGGGAACGGCGGCTTGATCCGCGGCTGGCCGCGCTTGCCCTCGAGGCTCTCGAGGAGGGCCGTCTCCTCGCCGCACTCGTAAGCCCCCGCCCCGCCGTGGACCACGACCTCGACGTCGACGCCGGTGCCGAGGACGTTCTTCCCGGCGTAGCCCTTGGCGTAGGCCTCGGCCACGGCCTTCTCGAGGATCCGGATCCCCTCGTGGAACTCGCCGCGAATGTAGATGAAGCAGTGCTTCGCCCGAATCGCGTGGGAGGAGACGACGCAGGCCTCGAGGAGCTGGTGCGGGTCCTTCTCGATGATGAGGCGGTCCTTGTACGTTCCCGGCTCGCTCTCGTCGGCGTTCACGCAGAGGTAGCGAGGCTTGTCGTTCTTGGGCAGGAAGCCCCACTTCATCCCCGTCGGGAACCCCGCGCCCCCGCGGCCCCGGAGGCCCGACTTCTTCACGACGTCGATGATCTCGTCGGGCGTCATGGACAGGTACTTCTTCAGGTTCGCGTACCCGCCCGACTTCTCGTAGACCTCGATCGAGGCCGACTTCTCCTTCCAGACGTTCCGGAGGAGGATCGTCTCGCCCGTGGTCTTCGGCCAGTCGAAGGTGCGCCGGACGTCCTCCCCGGCGATCAGCCGGTCGACGTCGGCGGTCGTGGCGTTCTCCAGCCACTCGCCGTTGACCTGGACGGCCGGGGCGCCCCCGCACGCCGCAAGACACTCGACGCGAGTGACGACGAACTTCCCGTCGGGCGTGACCTGGCCCTCCTCGACGCCGAGCTTGCGGCACGCGTGCTCGATCAGGCCATCGGCGCCCCCGAGGGCGCACGAGAGGTTCGTGCAGACCTCGACGTGGGTCTTCCCCCAGGGCTCGAAGTGGTACATCGAGTAGTAGGTCGCCGTGTCGTGGACCTGGGCCGGCGTCAGATCGAAGAGCTTCGCCAGGTGCTCGATGGCCTCGTTGCTGATCCAGCCTTCCTGCTCCTGCACGAGGTGCAGTGCCGGAAGGAGCGCCGAGCGCTCGACCGGGTAGCGCTTGACGATCTCGTCGAGCTTCTTCCTGTTCTCCGGGCTCAGCTCCATAGGGCGGGCTACCAGTCCAGGGCGCCGACCTTCCAGGCGTACACGAAACCGCCGCCGAGCAGCGCCACGAACGCCGTCATCTCGAGGAAGGCGAAGGTGCCCCAGCCGTCCCGCACCAGGTCGCGGAAGACGAGGGCCCAGGGATAGAGGAACGCCGCGTCCACGTCGAGGAGGATGAAGATCATGCAGACGAGGTAGAACTTGATCGGGAAGCGCTCGCGGGCCGTGCCGATGGCCGGCATGCCGCACTCGTAGACGGCGTCCTTGGCCGGATTGGGCCGCGGGCGGCCCAGCAGGTGCGACACGACCAGGGTGAAGACCGCGAAACCCAGAGCGCCGGCGCCGAGGATGAGCAAGGGCACGTACGGGGGCATCTGCGGTGGCATCCGTGGACCCAGGCTCCCGGCAGGGAGCGCTACCTCATTTATGTAGAGCCGACGCGGAAACGACGCCCGCTAAAGCGCGGTGAATATACCGTTTGCCGAAACTGGGTGTCAACAAAGACGGCTACGGGCGGAGGCGCCTCAGGAGCTGGATCTGGCCGGCGTGGTAGAGGTGATGGGCCGCCAGGCCGCGCACGAGGACGAGGGGCGTCTGCCGGTGGCCCTTCGCCGGCTTCCGCAGGTCGGCTGGACGCAGGCGCGACGCGGCGGCGCGGAGCGCGCGGTGCTGCTCGACGAGGAGGCGAACGTCGGCCCGCCAGGCCGCCTCGCTGGCCTCCGCCGGCGCCGCGAACCAGTTGCTGCCGGGGCGCGGAAACTCGGCCCGGCCCTCGCCGGTGAGGCGGCACCGGACCGCGTAGGCCCAATACGCGCAGTGGAGGACCAGCTCCCAGGCGTTGTGACGTCCCGGTCCCGGCCGCCACGCGGCCCGCGGGGCCCCGAGACCGCGGATCGCGGCCCGCAGGTTCGGCCCGTGCCAGGCCTTGCGGTCGAAGGACTCGTCGAGCAGGCCGAGGAGCAGGGCGACTTCGGGCGAGGGCGTGCGCGTCGTCGTCATCGGGCGTGACCTCCCGCGAAAGGACCCGGACAGCCTACCGCAACTGGAGACCGGCCGAGGTCACGCCACGACGGCGGCGCGGGCGCTCTCGACGAACAGCCGGTGCACACGCGCCTCGCCGGCGATCTCGGGATGAAACGTGGCGGCCAGGACGGACCCCTCCCGGACGAGGACCGGCTCGCCGTCGTGCCGCGCGAGGACCTCGACGGCCGGGCCGAGGGCGCGGAGGCGGGGGGCGCGGATGAAGACGCCGCCGATGCTCCCGCCGAGGGCCGGCGCGTCGAGCGTCGTCTCGAAGGACTCCACCTGCCGGCCGTACGCATTGCGCTCGACGACGGCGTCGAGGAGGCCCAGGCTCGGCTGGGCCGGCCCGCGTACCTCGCGGGCCAGCAGGATCGCGCCAGCGCAGGTCCCGAAGAGGGCCCCGCCCTCGCCGTGGAAGCGCGCGAGTGCGTCGAACCAGGGCTCGTCGGCCATGAGCTTCAGCAGCGTCGTGCTCTCGCCGCCGGGGAGGACGAGGCCGGAGAGCCCGTCGAGATCGCGGCACCGGCGCACGTCCCGGACGCCGACCCCCAGGGCGCGCAGCGCCGCCGCGTGAGCGGCGAAGTCGCCCTGGAGGGCCAGCACGCCGAAAGCCATCACCACCCCCGCGTCTGCAGCCGCTCGGTCGCCGGGATCGCGGCCACGTCGAGGCCCGGCATGGCCGCCCCCAGGCCGCGCGACGCCTCGGCGACCGCTCGCGGCTCGCGCCAGTGGGTCACGGCGCGGACGACCGCCCGCGCGCGGCGCGACGGGTCCTCGGACTTGAAGATGCCGGAGCCGACGAACACCGACTCGGCGCCCAGGGCCATCATCAAGGCGGCGTCGGCGGGCGTGGCGACCCCGCCGGCGGCGAAGTTGGGGACGGGGAGGCGGCCGTTCTCGGCCACCCACCGCACGAGCTCGTAGGGCGCGCCCAGGGTCTTGGCCTCGGCCATCCACTCCTCGGGCCCGAGCGTCGTGAGGCGTCGGATCGCGGAGGTGACGGCCCGCAGGTGACGCACGGCCTCGACGACGTTCCCCGTACCGGCCTCGCCCTTCGTCCGCAGCAGCGCCGCCCCCTCGCCGATCCGCCGCAGGGCCTCGCCCAGGTCGCGGCAGCCGCAGACGAACGGCACCGTGAAGGCGTGCTTGTCCACGTGGTGCGCCTCGTCGGCCGGCGTCAGGACCTCGCTCTCGTCGATGAAGTCGACACCGAGGGCCTCGAGGACCCGCGCCTCGTAGAAGTGGCCGATACGGCACTTGGCCATCACGGGAATCGACACGGCGGCCATGATCGCCTCGACGATCGACGGGTCGGCCATCCGCGCGACGCCGCCTTCCTTCCGGATGTCGGCGGGCACGCGCTCGAGGGCCATGGCCGCCACCGCGCCAGCGTCCTCGGCGATCCGCGCCTGCGCGGCGTCCGTGACGTCCATGATGACGCCGCCCTTCAGCA
>JACQGI010000031.1 GCA_016199625.1 Acidobacteriota bacterium
CTCGCCGCGCGCGGCGAGACAGACCCGCGCAGCCTTCGTGGCGATGAGGGTCTCGAAGTTGAGGATGTTGAGCAGCGGGGTCTCGAGGATCTGGCACTGGACGATGGGCCCGCGCACCCGGACCAACGGCTCGTGGGGGAAGACGACGGTGCCCTCGGGGATCGCGTCGATGTCGCAGGAGAAGCGCATGCCGCCGAGGTACTCGAGGAAGGCCGGCTCGAAGAGCGCCTTCCCGTCGTTCCCCGTGAGCGACCCCAGGTAGGCGAGGTCGCCTTCGTCGAAGCGGAAGCGCTCGAGGAAGTCGAGAGCCCGCGCGAGGCCGCACGCCACGGTGAAGCCGCCTTTGAAGGGGTTCTGCCGGAAGAAGAGATGGAAGACGGACTCCTTGTCGCGGGCGCCGGACTTCCAGTACGCGTAGGCCATTGTGAGCTGGTAGAGGTCCGTGAGGAGCGCCAGGGAGTGGCGGTACAGCTCGTCGAGCCGGGCCATGGGATCCTCCTTGCTTAGTGTCTAAGCTACACTAAGACTCTCGAATGTCAAGCGGCGAGAGGCCGGAAGGCGTCGCCTACCGGTCGTGGAGGAAGTAGAGCCCCGCGTAAACCTTGGGGTCGACCAGCAGGCCCCCGGCCCTCTTCGAGCGGAGCCAGGCGTCGATCCCGTCGAGGGGGACCTCGTGGACCACGATCTGCTCGACGGCGTCGCCGCCGCCCGCGGCAACCCGCCGCAGACCCCGGGCCCGGAAGAAGGTGACGACCTCGGAGGTGAGGCCCGCCGACGGCGGGCCCGCGGCCAGCGTCGTGATCTCGTCGGCCTCGTAGCCGGTCTCCTCGAGAAGCTCGCGCCGGGCGGCGATGGCGGGGTCCTCGCCCGCGTGGGCCGGCGTATCGCCGGCGAGGCCCGCCGGCAGCTCGAGGACGCGGGCGCGGACCGGCGGGCGGTGCTGCTCCACGAGGAGGAGTCGGCCCTCGGCCGTGACGGCCACGAGGACCGCGATCCCCGTGATCCCCGGGCGCTCGACGTGTTCCCAGCCGTCCTCGCGCACGAGGCGCAGGTGGCGCCCTTCGCCGAGGACCTCGCGGTCCGCCATGGCGGCTCCGAGTATAACCGCCCCCGTCCGGGAGCGGCTTCAGTTAGAATCCCCCCGATCCCATGCGTCCCACCGTCGCGCTGCTGACCGACTTCGGAGGGCAGGACCACTACGTGGGGGCCGTGAAGGGCGCCGTCCTCGCGGCCTGTGGCGAGGCCACGATCGTGGACATCGCCCACGACATCCCCGCCCACGACGTGGACTCGGCGGCGTTCGCCCTCGCCGCGGCGCACCGGGCCTTCCCTGCCGGCACCGTCTTCGTGGCCGTCGTGGACCCCGGGGTCGGCTCGGACCGGCGGGGCCTCGCCATCGAGGCCGCCGGCTATCGCTTCGTCGGGCCCGACAACGGGATCTTCACGCTGGTCCTCGCCGAGCATCCCGAGGCGCGTGTGCACGCGATCACCAACGCCGGGCTCTTCCGTCACGAGGTCTCGAGCACGTTCCATGCTCGCGACATCTTCGGCCCGGTGGCGGGCTACCTCGCGAAGGGCCTGCCCCTCGACGACGTGGGGCCCGCGGCCGCCGACCCCGTGAGGTTTCCCCTCGAGCCGGTGCGCGAGCTGCGCCCGGGGGAATGGCAGGCGAGCGTCATCCACGTGGACCGGTTCGGCAACCTCACGACCAACGTCACGCGGCGAGAGCTGGACGGGATCCTGGGAGTCGTCGGCGGGGATCCGACGGAGATCGTGGTCGTGGTCGAGGGGATCGTCATCCCCTTCGTGTGCGCGTACGCAGACGTGCCGGAGGGCGAGGCCTGCGCCCTGGCCGGCAGCAGCGGAAGGCTGGAGGTCGCCGTCCACAAGGGCAACGCGTCGCGGATCCTCGGCGCAGGCCGTGGCGCCCCGGTCCGTGTCCGCGCCGTCGCCCCCAGCGGTCCGGGGGCTGTGCTATGATGGGCCCCTCCTCAGCCCCCACCCGCGGGCGTGGGTCTGGATGCCACCATGCGTGAAGTGGTCGTCGCCGGAGCGGTCCGCACCCCCATCGGAAAGTTCGGCGGCGCCTTCGCCGGCCTGACCGCCGCCCAGCTCGGCGCGGCTGCAGCGAGCGAGGCGCTCCGCCGCGCCGGCGTCGCGCCCGCCCAGGTGGACGAGACGATCTTCGGCTGCGCCCGGCAGGCGGGGGGCGGGCCCAACGTCGGGCGGCAGGTCTCCTGGCGCGCGGGCGTGCCGCAGGAAGTCCCCGCCTACACGGTCAACATGGCCTGTGGCAGCGCCCTCAAGGCCCTGGACATCGGCTACCGGATGGTCCGCGACGGCGACGCGGAGGCGGTCCTCGCGGGCGGCACCGAATCCATGAGCCGCGTCCCGTACCTGCTCACGGCCGGCCGGTGGGGCTACCGGATGGGGAACCAGCAGGCGGTGGACGCCATGTACCAGGACGGCTTCCTCTGCCCGCTCTCGGAGAAGGTGATGGGCGAGACGGCCGAGCGCCTGGCGGAGATCTACGAGATCCCGCGGGAGGAGCAGGACGCCTTCGCCCTCCGGAGCCAGCAGCGTGCCGCGAAGGCGTGGGCGGAGGGGCGCTTCGACGCCGAGACTTTCGGCGTGAAGGTCGCCGGCAAGAAGGGTGAGGTCGAGGTGCGACAGGACGAGCACCCTCGCCCCGACACGAGCCTCGCCTCCCTCGCCAGGCTGCCGCCGGTCTTCAAGGAGGACGGCGGCTCGGTCACCGCCGGGAACTCCTCGGGGATCACCGACGGCGCGGCGGCGCTCGTGGTGCTGTCGGCGGAGCGCGCGAAGGCCCTGGGGGTCCGGCCCATGGCGAAGGTCCTGGGCGTCGCCTCCGCGGGGGTCGATCCCCACGTGATGGGGATCGGCGTCGTGCCGGCCGTGAAGCGGCTCCTGGAACGGCTGTCGATGCGCCTTCCGGACTTCGGCCTCGTCGAGGTCAACGAGGCCTTCGCGGCGCAGGTCCTGGCCTGCGACCGGGAGCTGCGCTTCGATGCGGAGCGCCTGAACGTCAACGGGGGCGCCATCGCCCTGGGACATCCGATCGGCGCCACCGGGGTGCGCATCGCCGTGACGCTGCTCCACGAGATGGCCCGTCGGAAGACGCGCCTGGGCCTCGCCACTCTCTGCATCAGCGGAGGGATGGGGCTCGCGGCGGCCTTCGAGGCTCTGGAGTAGGACTACAGGGGGACGCCATGGCCGAGGAAACCGAAGATCCCCACGACGTGGACGTCTACGCCCCGACCCGCCCGGCGGGCTATCAGTTTCTCCAGTTCGACACCGTCCAGGGGATCGCCCGCATCACCCTGAACCGCCCGCCGGCCAACGTGCTCTCCGTCGAGATGATGGACGACGTCAACATGGCCCTCGAGTCCCTCGAGTACCAGCGCGACGTCAAGCTCGTGGTCCTCGCGGCGACGGGCAAGTACTTCTCGGCGGGCTTCGAGCTGACCGACCACCTGGGCGACCGGGCGTACCTGATGCTCGAGGGCTTCCGGCGCATCTTCGAGAACCTGGGCAAGCTCGACAAGCCGACCCTCGGGCTCGTTGCGGGGCCCGCCCTCGGCGCCGGCAGCATCCTGGCCACGGGCTGCGACGTGGTCCTCGCCGCGGCGAGCGCGAAGTTCGGCCACCCGGAGATCAAGGCGGGAGTCTTCAACACCGTGGCGGCCGCGCTGCTGCCCCGCCTCGTCGGCCGCAAGAAGGCCTACGATCTGCTCTTCAGTGGCGCCGGGATCGCGGCCGCCGACGCCGAGAAGCTCGGCCTCGTCTCCCGCGTCGTGCCCGACGACAAGCTCGACGCCGAGGCGGCGGCGCTGATCCAGCGCTTCCAGGAAGGCAGCGCCCCGATCCTGCAGATGACCCGCCGCGCGGTGGCCGGCGGCCTCGACCTGCCCCTGGGCGACGCGTTGCGGCACGCCGAGGACGTCTACCTGAACCAGCTCATGGCCACCGAGGACGCCGAAGAGGGCCTGCGCGCCATCATGGAGAAGCGCAAGCCCGTCTGGAAGGACAAGTGAACACGAGGGACTCATGATCTCATTCGAGCTGTCGGAGGAGCACAAGTCCGTCGAGAAGACGTGCCGGGACTGGGCCGCGAAGACCGTCGCCCCGAAGATCCACGACCTCGACCGCGAGCACCGGTTCGAGCGCGGATTCCTCAAGGACATGGCCGAGATGGGACTGCTCGGCATCTGCATCCCCGAGGAGCACGGTGGCGCCGGGATGGACTACGTCAGCCTCGGCCTGGTCTCCGAGGAGCTGGAGTACGTGGACACCCACCTCCGGGTCGTCATGTCGGTGCACGTGGGGCTCAACTGCATGACCCTCTGGTGCTGGGGCACCGACGAGCAGAAGAAGAAGTACCTCGTCCCCCAGGCCAAGGGGGAGAAGATCGCCACCTACGGTCTCACCGAGCCCAACGCCGGCTCCGACGCCGTGGGGATCCAGACGACGGCCGTCCGCAAGGGCGACCGCTACGTGCTCAACGGCGAGAAGACGTGGATCAGCCTCGCGGACGTGGCCGACAACTTCCTGGTGATCGCGTGGACGGACCAGGAGAAGAAGAAGAAGCGGGACCACAGCGGCCTCTCGGCCTTCATCGTGGAGCGGGCCTTCAAGGGGTTCACCTCGTACACGATCAAGGAGAAGTGGGGCATCCTCGCGGGCAACACCGGCGGCTTCCACCTGGAGGACGTCGAGGTCCCCGCGGAGAACCGCGTGGGCCAGGACGGCGAGGGGTTCAAGGTCGCGATGTTCGCCCTCGAGAACGGCCGCTACACCGTGGCCGCAGGCGCTACGGGCCTCGTGCGGGCCTGCCGCGACGCCTCGGTGAAGTACGCCCTCGAGCGCAAGACCTTCGGCGTGCCCATCGGCGAGCACCAGCTCGTCAAGGAGATGATCGCCCAGATGGTGTCGGACTACGACGCCGCGCGGCTGCTCTGGCTCCGGGCCGGCTGGATGAAGAACCAGGGCATCCGGAACAACCGCGAGACGTCCCTCGCCAAGTGGTTCGCCACCGTGGCCAGCGAGCGGGCGTCGGGGGACGCCGTCCAGGTCCACGGCGGCAACGGCTTCTCGGACGAGTACCCCGTGGGCCGCTTCTACCGCAACTGCAAGGCCGCGGTCATCTACGAGGGGACCCGGGAGATCCACAAGATCATGCAGGCCGACTACGCCCTCGGCTACCGCCACGACAAGCCCCGGCGCGTGGAGCTGCCGGCGTACGAGAGGTAAGAGAACCTTCATGCATCGCGACGACCTGTCGCTGGAGTTCGTGAGGGTCGTGGAGCGCGCGGCCATCGCGGCGGCGCGCACCATGGGCCAGGGGGACCGCAAGTACTCCGACCAGGTGGCCGTCGAGGCCATGCGCAAGGAGATGGAGACGGTCGACATCGACGGCACCATCGTGATCGGCGAGGGGGAGCGCGACGCAGCCCCCATGCTGTTCATCGGCGAGAAGGTAGGGCGCAGCGGCACGGCCGTGGACATCGCCGTGGACCCCCTCGAGGGGACGAACCTCTGCGCGACCGGCGCCCCCAACGCCATCGCCGTCCTCGCGGCTTCGGAGAAGGGCGGCCTCCTGAACGCGCCGGACATCTACATGGAGAAGCTCGTCGTGGGGCCCTCCTCCAAGGGCAAGGTGGACATCGACGCGTCGGTGGACGAGAACCTCAAGACCATCGCCCGGTGCCTGGAGCGCGAGGTCCACGACCTCGTCGTCGTGGTCCTCGACCGGCCCCGCCACGAGAAGCTCATCGCCGACATCCGGAAGGCGGGCGCGCGGATCAAGCTCATCGGCGACGGGGACCTGTCGGCCGGGATCACGGCGGCCGTGGTCGGCACCGGCATCCACGCAGTGATGGGCATCGGCGGCGCCCCCGAAGGCGTGCTCACCGCGGCGGCGATGCGCTGCCTGAACGGGGAGATCCAGGCGAAGCTCGTCCTGACCAAGCCGGCCGACCGGGAGCGCCTCGACCGGATGGGGATCGGGAGCCTGGACAAGGTCTACAAGACGGAGGACCTGGCGCCGGGCAAGAACGTGATCTTCGCTGCATGCGGTGTCACCGACGGGTCGCTCCTGCGTGGCGTGCGGTTCTTCGGGGACGGCATACGGACCCAAACCCTCCTCATGACCGCCGTTCCTCACCAGGTGCGGTTCATCGACACGATCCACGCCAAGGACGATCCGAACGTGAAGATCCGATTCTGAGGCACGCGCCAGCGGTTGTGGAGGTTTTCCCGGACCTCCCCAACCGCTAGGTGCAGGAGAAGGGGAGCCGAGCGGAGGCAGCGATGGGCCAGGTTCGGCGGAGTCGAGTCCCCTTAATGGTTTACTCGAAGACCCCTCATTTTTTGCTTGACATCAGTGTGCGCCATTTGCTAGCTTCAGAAAGCACTTTAACTCTTTTGCGTAAGTTCGTATCTCGTCACGGTTCCGATTCGGGGGTCGCGGCGAGTCGCAACGGGATGAAGGCCGGGAACAACGGCTGTCTGCACTAGAGAGAGGCGCCCGTGGCTCTGTTCGGCAAGAAAAAGGGACTCGTTGGCCTCGACATCGGGTCCTCCGCGATCAAGGCGGTCGAGCTGAAGTCCGGCGGCAAGGGCGGCGCGGAGTGGCAGTTGGTCAACATCGGCGTGGAGTCGCTCCCGCCGGAGGCCATCGTGGACGGGGCCATCATGGACTCCGGTGCGGTCATCGACGCCATCCAGCGCGTCTTCAGCGCGAACAAGATCAAGACCGGTGACGTCGGCACCAGCGTGTCCGGCAACGCCGTGATCGTCAAGAAGATCAGCCTCCCGCAGATGAGCCCCGAGGAGCTGGCCGAGTCCATCCACTGGGAAGCCGAGCAGTACATCCCCTTCGACATCCAGGACGTCGCCATCGACTACGAGGTGATCGAGGGCAGCGGTGCCGGGGGGAACATGGACGTCCTCCTCGTGGCCGTCAAGAAGGACAAGGTCGCCGACTACACCTCCGCGATCTCCCAGGCGGGCAAGAGCTGCGCGATCGTGGACGTGGACGTCTTCTCGCTGCAGAACTGCTACGAGGTGAACTACGGGGTCGATCCGGGAAGGGTCGTGGGCCTCCTGAACGTGGGCGCCTCGATCATGAACATCAACATCCTCAAGGGGTCCACCTCCATCTTCAACCGCGACATCGCCGTCGGCGGCAACCAGTATACGGACGCGATCCAGAAGGACCTGAACCTCTCCTTCGACCAGGCCGAGGCCCTCAAGAAGGGCGGGCGGGTGGAGGGAGCGTCCCCCGAGAGCCTGCATCCGATCCTGCAGGCGGTTTCGGAGAACATCGCCCTGGAGATCCAGAAGACCTTCGACTTCTTCAAGGCGACGAGCTCCGAGGACCGGATCGACCGGATCTTCCTCTCGGGCGGGACCTCCAAGGTGCACGGGCTTCGTGATCTCCTGGCGGACCGCTTCGACGCCGGCGTGGAGATCCTGAACCCGTTCAACAGCATCACGTACAACCCGCGGGACTTCGACCCGGACTTCATCGCCGAGATCGGGCCCTCGGCCGCCATCGCCGTGGGGCTGGCTTGCCGAAAGGTGGGGGACCGATGATCCGCATCAACCTCCTGGCGGCCGACCGGCCGACGGGGCAGAAGAAAAAGGCGGCCGCGGGCGCCCCCGGAGCGCTCCAGGCGTACCTCTTCCTGGGGCTGTTCGGGGGCGGCGCCCTCGTCGCCTGCGGGGCGCTCTGGTGGTTCAAGTCGGCCCGGATCGGCGAGCTGGACACGCAGATCGGCGCGGCGAAGAAGCGCCAGTCGGAGCTGCAGGCCATCAAGGCCAAGGTGGACGAGTACGAGGCCCAGAAGCGGCAGCTCGACGCGAAGATCGCCCTCATCGAGCGTCTCCAGGCCGAGCAGTCGGGGCCGGTCCACATGCTCGACGAGATCTCGCAGGCCGTGCCGGACTTCGTGTGGCTGACCTCCCTCGACCAGACCGGGTCCGGGATCCGGATCAAGGGAGAGAGCAACGGCCTCACGTCCGTGGCCGACTTCATCACCAACCTCCTGCACGCGGGACACTCCTCCTGCGCCGAGCCCGCTCCTCCGGACCGCCCGTCGGACCGCTCCCGGTGCTACTTCGCCAAGGTCGAGCTGGCGAGCAGCGCGGAGCAGAACAACGTGTTCCAGTTCGAGCTCTCGGCCAATTACACCAACGTGCACGGCAAGCTGAAGCAAGCTGCCACGCCGGGCGCCCCCGGGCCCGCCGCCCCGGCCGGCGCCGCGGCGAAGCCCTAGGCGAGGAGAACCGCGATGGCCGACAATCCACTCTCCAAGCTCCCGCTCGCCGGCCAACTGGGCGTCTCCCTGGTCCTGGCCGGCGTCATCGGCGGCGTCTTCTACTGGCAGTGGTGGTCCCCCAAGGACGCGGAGGAGACGGCGAAGAAGGCGGAGCTCGCGAAGCTCGGTGACGAGATCCGCGCCCTGGAGGTCATCCGGAACAAACAGCAGGAGTTTCTCCGCGAGGTGGAGCAGCGGAAGGCCAAGCTCGACCTCCTCAAGCGCATCCTCCCCGCCGACAAGGAGACCCCGGAGCTGATGAAGAAGGTGCAGTACCTCGCCACACAGGCGGACCTGCAGATCAAGAAGTTCAACCCCGGCGCGACGGTGACGAAGCAGTTCGACGTCCCGGGTCCCGGCACTGCCGCCGGCCCCGGCAGGCCGGGGGCTCCCGCGCCGCCCCGGCCCCCCGCCCGACCCGGGGCGCCCGGGGCCGCCGCGGCCCCCCCCCAGGACTCCTACCAGGAGTGGCCGATCAACGTGGAGATCGAGGGGACCTACCACAACCTGGGGATGTTCCTGGACCGTGTGAGCCGGCTCTCGCGGCTGGTCAACGTCGGGAACCTGAAGGTCAAGAACATGTCGCAGCCGAAGCGGGGCCGGACGATCAGCGTGGCCTGCGTGGCCACGACGTTCGTCTACGTGGAGGCACCGCGGCCGGCGGCTCCCCCTGCGGCGGCGGCCGCGCCGGCGGGAGGAGCCCGCCCATGAGGACGCCGACCATGCGGGACTGGACGCTGGCCCTTGCGGCGCTGTGCCTGGCAGCCCCGGGCTCCGCGCAGGCGCCGGACGAGGCGCCCCCTCCCGACAGGACCCAGGACAGCATGCGGGCGATCCTGGATCGCGAGACCGAGCCGCAGCCCGGGCAGTATCGGTACAACCCCGGCGGTCGCCGCGACCCGTTCGTCAGCCTGCTGAAGCCCGTCGAGGGCGCGCAGGGCGACAAGACGAAGAAGCCGGGGATGGACGGCTTCCTCATTCAGGAAGTCGCCCTCAAGGGCATCGTCAAGACCACCGAAGGATACGTGGCGATGATCGTGGGCCCGGACGCGAAGGCCTATTTCCCCCGCGTCGGCCAGCGGCTGTTCGACGGGTCCATCGTGGCCATGGACCAGACCTCTGTCACCTTCCGGCAGGAGGTCACCGATCCCCTCTCGCCCGTGAGGGTCCGCGACGTCAAGAAGAGCCTTTATCCGTCCGAGGAGGCGAGGCAATGAGAGCCAAGCTCGCTGTGGCCCTCCTGCTCATGGCCGGCGCGCTGGCCGTGGCGGGGGCGCCCGCGTACTCGCAGGACCGCGCACCCATCGCGATCTCCGACATCCGGCAGGAGAGCGGCGCGCGATCCACCCGCCTGGTGGTCGAGTGCACGGGACCGCTGGCCTACACCTACTACAGCCCGGACCCGCTCACCCTGGTCGTGGACATCCCCGAGGTGGACGCCTCGAAGATCCCGGCACGGATCGACGTGGGGACGCCCGAAGTCGAGTCGCTGAGGGTGACGACCATGGCCAGGGCCGACGGCCGCAGTCTGGCCCGGCTCGAGGTCCGCCTGGCGAGCCTCGTCCCTTACCAGATCTACTCCAAGGACAAGAGCCTGAACCTGGTCTTCGAGCGGCCGGGCGACGTGGCCAGCCGCACCCTGACCCTGGGCCCGAAGGCGGACGGGAAGCCCGAGGCGAAGGCGGGGGAGCCCCCCCCGGCTCCGGCGGGTGAGGCGCCGAGGCCCCAGCCCGCGCCGGCAGCGGCCGCGGCCACGCCGATCGTCGAGGCGTCGGGACCCAGCCCGGTGGCGCCTTCGAGACGCGCGCCCGCGACCCGGATCCTGGGAGTGACACACGACGACGACGCCGGGCAACTGGCGATCACGGTCCGCGCGGACGGCTCGCTCAAGTACCAGGAGTTCTTCCTCGGCAACCCCGACCGGCTGGTGGTGGACTTCAAGGACGTGGTGAGCCGCGTTCCGGTGAGGGGCCTCGAGGTGGGACAAGGGCCGGTGCGCCGCGTGCGGCTCGCCCAGTTCAGCGCCAGCGCCCCGAAGGTGGCCCGCCTGGTCCTGGACCTCTCGGAAAGGGCGCCGTATCGCATCGTCGAGGCCAACGACGGCGTGCGCGTCGTCTTCGGCGAGGGCCAGGCCCCGAGCCCGGCGCCGCTGGCGGCGATGAGGCCGGAGCCCGAGCCCGTCGAGCCCGCCCCGGCGCCGCCCATCGCGCTGCCGGAGCCGGTCCTTCCCGAGCCGGTGCTCCCCGAGCCCCAGGTGGGCGGCCCACTGGGCAAGGAGGCGTTCGAGGCACGGGTGGTCGGAGCCCCGGAGAAGAAGTACACCGGCGACCCGATCAACCTCGACTTCAAGGAAGGCGACATCCTCGACATCTTCCGCCTCTTCTCCGACATCAGCGGCCTCAACATCGTCGTGAACCCCGGGGTCAGCGGGAGGGTGACTCTGAAGCTGAACCAGGTCCCCTGGGACCAGGCCCTCGACCTGATCCTGAAGGCCAACAACCTCGGTTACACCCGCGAGGACAACGTGGTCCGCATCGCCCGCCTCGCGGACCTGCAGAGGGAGGAGGAGGAGCTCCGGAAGCTCAAGGAGAACCAGGCCCTCGCCGGCGACCTGCAGGTGTGGCGTAAGTCGCTGTCCTACGCGAAGGCCAAAGACCTCGAGCCCACGGTGAAGAAGGTCGCGCTCTCGGCCAGGGGGAACATCACCCTCGACGACCGGACCAACACGATGATCATCACCGACCTTCCAAGGAACATCGAGAAGGCGAAGGACCTCGTGGCCGACCTGGACCGCTCGACGCCCCAGGTGGAGATCGAGGCCCGCATCGTGGTGACGAGCCGGAACTTCACCCGCGATCTGGGGATCCAGTGGGGCTTCCTGAACCAGCAGAGCGCCGCCTTCGGCAACACGACGAGCCTGGCGTTCCCCCACTCGATCATCGTCAACGGCTCGGCGGTGCCTTCGGCCCAGGGCCTTCGTGCCGATCAGGCGGGGCTCGCGCCGGCGGCGGGCATCGGTCTCGCGGGGCGCGGCTACGCCGTCAACCTTCCGGCGGCAGGCGCGACCTCGGGCATCGGCATCACCATGGGCAACATCATCGGCAGCTTCAACCTGGACCTCGCCCTGACGGCCCTCGAGCGTCAGGGGCGCGGGCGCCTCCTCTCGACGCCGAAGGTCACGACGCAGAACAACCGCGAAGCCGAGATCAAGCAGGGCGTCCAGATCCCGATCCAGACCGTCGCCAACAACACGGTCACCGTGACCTTCAAGGACGCGGTGCTGACCCTGAAGGTGACCCCGCAGATCACCGAGGCCGGGACCGTGATCCTCGACATCGACGTCCAGAACAACACCCCGGACTTCGCGAACCTGGTGCAGGGCATCCCGCCGATCAACACCCAGGCCGCCAAGACGATCGTGCTGGTCCGGGATGGCTCCACCACGGTGATCGGCGGGATCTACCAGAGCAACGAGCAGACGACGCAGAACCGGACGCCCTTCCTCGCCAACCTCCCGCTGCTCGGGTACCTCTTCCGGAACCGCTTCGTGACGAGCTCGAACAACGAGCTGCTCCTCTTCATCACCCCCCGGATCATCAAGGGGTGATGCCATGCGCGGTACGACTCTCGAACAGGACCTGTTGGTGGCCGGCGGGAGGAAGGCGATGAGAATCTCGAGATCTAGGGCCGTAGTAGCGGCCATCGTGCTGGGTTGCGGGGGCTGCACCCCGGACTGGGCCACACAGAACTCCACGCCGTTCGTCATGGAGGTGGCGGGGATCACCGGCGGGGACGGCGACGTGCCCATCCTGTCGGACGTCCTGACGGACGGCGCGGTGGTCAACGACGAGGCCCGGGTGACCGTGAACATCTTCCGGAAGAACAACAACGGCGACCTGGCGACGAGCCCCGCCGAACACATCTACATGAAGCGGTACGAAGTCCGTTACTTCCGGACCGATGGCCGCAACGTCGAAGGGATAGACGTGCCGCACCGGATCTCCGGTCCGCTGGGGAATGTGCGCTTCCACACACCTGGGCCGGGAGGTGATGGGGAGGTAGAGGCCGAGATGATCATCACAATCGTCCGCCACCAGGCCAAGCTCGAGCCGCCACTGAACAACCTCCAAGGTGTCGTGGTCGACAGCCTGGGCGGGTCGGCTCTGGTGCTGACCACGATCGCCGAGATCACGATTCACGCCCAGACCGTGCAGGGCGAGAACCTGCAGGCCTCCGGCCAGGCGCAGGTGACGTTCGCGAACTTCCCCGACTAGGAAGCGAGGACGCCTTATGAGGAGCCAAGCGATGCGCATGCGATTCGGGGCGGGCCTCGGGGGAGTCCTTGCCCTGGCGATGAGCCTTTTCGGTTGCGGCCTGGACGAGGTTGGGGACATCCCGGGCTACGTCGGGCCGGCCGTGCTGGCGCTGGACATGAAGCTGACCGTGAGCCCCGACATTCTGACGGCCGACGGGAGGAGCACGGCCGTCGTGCGGGCCGAGGTGTTCGGCCCCGACGGCCTGCCGCGCGCGGGCGTCGACATCGCCTTCGCGCTCGCCGACGAGAGTGGGAACTTCGCGGATCTGGGCAAGCTGAGCCACGACCGTGCGGTCACTGACGGGGCCGGTCTCGCACAACTGGTCTACACGGCTCCGCCGCGGACCGACGCGACCGCGAACCAGACGATCCTCATCGTGGCGCGGCCCGTTGGGAATGACGCCAATGGCGCGGTCTATCGGAGCGTCCGCCTCGAGCTGCGGTCGGCCGAGCCGCGGCTGTTCCCGCAGGTGCCGGGCAACGCCGCGCCGATCTGCAACTACGCCATCGAGGCGCCGGACGGCTTCCGCGTCGGCCGCTCGATCCTCTTCCAGAGCACGTCGAGCGACGAGGACGGGACGATCGTCCGGTACTTCTGGGACTTCGGTGACGGAGGGAGGGACGACAAGCCCGACGTCAATCACGTGTACGGCTTCGCGGGGACCTTCAGCGTCACCCACGTCGTCACGGACGACGACGGCGGGCAGTCGGCCTGCGCAGCCAGCCTGACGATCTTCTAGGGCGCAGCCGGCGTCGTAGAATGCCCCAGGTCCCGCAAGGGGCCTGGGGCTTTGGTCCCTGAGAAGGGGAAAAGGTGGCGACGAATCCGCGGATCGAAGACCTCCGGAAGCGGCTGGAGAAGGAGCCGGGCTCGCGCCTGTTCGCGCAACTCGCCGAGGAGCTGCGCAAGGAAGGGGAGCTGGACGAGGCGATCCGGCTGTGCCGGGAGGGGCTGGAGCGGCACCCCGCGTATCCGTCGGCGCGGATGACACTCGGCCGGGCGCTGTTCGACACCGGGGACGTGGCGGGGGCCCGCAGCGAGTTCGAGGCGGTGGTCAGGACCGCTCCGGACAACATCCTCGCGGGCCGCCTGCTCGGGGAGTGCCTCGAAGGCCTGGGTGATCTCGGGGGGGCCGTCGCGCGCTATCGCGCGACGCTCGTCTTCGCCCCGGGCGACAAGAACATCCAGGCTCGACTCGAGGGCGCGGAAGCGCGGCTCGAGGCGCCGGCGGAGACGATGCCGGAGGGGGAGGGGGCACCGGAGGTGGTGCAGGAGGCGGCGGAGGCCGAGCCTCCTCCCATACCCCTGGCGCAGGTGGACGGGGAGTCGTTCGAGCTGGAGTCGGCGCACGAGGCGCAGCCGACCTTGGTCGGAGAGGCCGTCCAGCCAGCGGCAGAGACGACCGGGGAGCCAGCACCGATTCCGATCCTTCCAGGAACCCAAGGCTTCGAGCTGGAGGCGGCTTACGAGGCTCCCGTCGCCACGATTCCCTTCCGGCCCGCTCCCGACGTGTCGGCCGCGCCGGCCCCGGTGGCCCGCCCGATCGAGGAGCCGCCCCCGATCGCGTCTTCCACCCTCGCCGAGCTGTACTTCGACCAGGGATTCCACGAACAGGCCATCGAGGTGTACCGGCAGGTCCTGGAGCGCGAGCCCAGCAACGAGAGGGCCCGGGCCCGGCTGAAGGAAGTCGAGGCGCTGGACCGCCACCTGCGCGGGGCCGACGCCGGCCCCACCTCGCGACCCTCGGGCCCGCGGCGGCAGGCCGTCGAGCGAACGATCGCGCGGCTCGAAGGGTTTCTGGCAGCCGTGCGGAGGGGGTAGTGGTGGCAGGGTTCGCTGAGGCCCTTCGATCGGTCGCCGCCAAGGTCCCGGAGACCCAGGTGCTCATGGTCATGGGCACCGACGGGATCCCCATCGAGAGGCTGGTCGTGCGCGCCGACCCGAACCTCGAGGCCGTCGCGGCCGAGTACACGACCCTGCTGCGTGCGAGCCTGGCAGCCGCCAGCGACACGGGCCTCGGGGACCTCCAGGAGCTCTCGGTCGTCACCGAGAAGATGATCGCGCTCCTCGTCGCGATCACGCCGGAGTACTTCCTGTTCGCGGCCTTGAGTCCCGGTGCGATGACGGGGCGGGCACGGTTCGCGCTGCGGCGCGCGAGCCTGAGCCTGGAGGGGGAGTTCCAGTAGGTTGCCGCAGGGATGTCGATGCCTTACACTCGTCTCCCACGGTGGCCCTCGGCAGTTGGCTTGGCGCCCGGCCCGGTGGTCGCGGTGAAGGAGCCGTCATGAAGATCAAGTCGTGGGTCTCGATCGGCGCGGTCGTTTTCGCGCTCGCCTGTGCGACGCAGCCCAACGCAACCGGTCCGTCCCGGGACGGGGATGAGGGGAGCGCCCCCGTCCGCGCCGCGGACTGGCCCACACCCGGACCGGCTCCGGTGCCTGGCGGGCCCGGCCCCGCCCCCGTTCCCGGAGGGCCCACGCCGGCTCCCGTGCCTGGCGGCAACCCCTCAGCCCCGCCCCCACCTCCGACTCCGACGCCGACGCCCAGCGGAGGCCCAACCCCGACGCCCTCGCCGCCGCCGTGCGCCGCCGCCACGCTGACGTTCTCGTCTACGGATACGCCGATAGTGCTATCGGCGGGCGCGTCTGTCATCAGCGTCGACGATCCCGCCCTGGAGCTTTGCACGGCGAAGAAGATCCGGCTCTCGCTGCGCGCCACGGCTCCCGGAGGGGACCTCGCGCCCTACACCAACTTCGTTTTTGAACTCGCCCCTATTGGCCCCGGCCGAGTCGTCGCCGTCCTCGATCGGTCGGACGCTCCTTTGAGCGGCCCCGGGATCGGCGGCACGGCCTGCGGACAGCTTCTCTTCGAGGACTTCGGCCCCGACGGCAACTTCGATCAGGCGACCCCTCCCTACGTCGGGACCTTCGCGCCCGACGGTGCCCTCTTCACGCCGGACCAGTTCACGGCGTTGTATGGACTCCCCGTCAAGGTCCCGTGGGCGCTCCAGTACTTCGGAACGGCCGCCGACAACACGGCCCTGCCGATCCGCGTCGAGTGCTGGACCCTCGAGTTGACCGTGGGGCCGTAGCCTCGATTCGCCCACGGACGAAAGCTCCGACGCTGGATCGGCGGGCGCCCCCGGCCGAGCGCCCGCCGGGTTCTTTTGTTGACAAGGTCCGAGGGCGCAACGAGAATGGGTCGCCGCTTCGGGAGAACTGCTTGAACCTCAAGGACCTCAAGGAACTCCTCCAGATCCTCGACGAGAAGGCGATCACCGAGTTCGAGCTCGAGGAGGAGGGAATGAAGGTACGCGTCAGGAAAGGGGCGACCTCCGCCGACCACGCAGCCCCGGGCGCGGGCCCGGCGGCATACCCCGGTCCCACCACCGTCGCACCGGCGCCCGGGGGCCCTCCAGGGGCGGCATCGCCGGGTGCGCCGCCGGCCGCCCCCGCGGCACCTGAGGGCGGGGAGGTGGGTGTCGTCGTGGTGAAGAGCCCGATCGTGGGTACCTTCTATCGCGCGCCGGACCCCAACTCCCCCCCCTTCGTGAACGTGGGCGACCACGTGCGGGTGGGCCAGGTGCTCTGCGTCATCGAAGCCATGAAGCTGATGAACGAGATCGAAGCGGAGGTGGCGGGGCAGATCGTCAAGATCCACCAGGACAACGGCCAGCCGGTCCAGTACGGTGACCCGCTCTTCTCCGTTCGAGCCTAGGGCCTCCGCCGGTCTCGAGCGCCCCTCCACCCGGCCATGTTCAAGAAGATCCTGATCGCCAACCGCGGCGAGATCGCCCTGCGCGTCATGTGGGCGTGCAAGGAGCTGGACATCAAGACGGTCGCGGTCTACTCCGAGGCCGACCGCGACAGCCTCCACGTGCGCTTCGCCGACCAGGCGGTCTGCATCGGTCCGCCCCGCAGCCTGGAGTCCTATCTCAACATCCCTGCGATCATCAGCGCGGCGGAGGTGACCGGCGCCGACGCCATCCACCCCGGGTACGGCTTCCTCTCGGAATCGAGCTACCTCGCGGAGATCTGCGAGGCCTGCAACATCAAGTTCATCGGCCCGGGGCCCCAGGCCATCCGGCTCATGGGGGACAAGAGCCGGGCCAAGAAGGCCATGATCAAGGCGGGGGTCCCCGTCGTCCCAGGCTCCCCTGGCGTCGTCGAGGACGAGGAGACGGCGACCCGCACCGCACGCGAGATCGGCCCTCCCCTCATCCTGAAAGCCTCCGCCGGCGGGGGCGGACGCGGCATGCGCATCGTGAGGTCCGCCGAGGACGTGGCCGCGGCGTTCCGCGCCGCGCAGGCCGAGGCGTCGGCGGCGTTCGGCGTGCCGGACGTCTACCTGGAGAAGTACGTGGAGGCGCCGCGGCACATCGAGATCCAGATCATGGCGGACACCAAGGGCAACGTCGTCCACCTGGGGGAGCGCGAGTGCTCCATCCAGCGCCGCCACCAGAAGATCGTCGAGGAGTCCCCCTCGCCGGTGATGAGCGACCGCCTGCGCCGCAGGATGGGACGCACCGCGGTGGAAGCGGCCGCGGCGGTTCAGTACGTGAACGCCGGGACCATCGAGTTCCTCCTCGACGCCGAGGGGAACTACTACTTCATGGAGATGAACACACGGATCCAGGTGGAGCACGGCATCACGGAGCTCGTCACGGGCCGGGACCTCCTGAAGGAGCAGATCCGCGTGGCGGCGGGCGAGCCGCTCTCCTTCGCCCAGAAGGACGTCGTCTTCTCGGGCCATGCCATCGAGTGCCGGATCAACGCCGAGGATCCCGTGACCTTCACGCCATCGCCGGGAGTGATCCGGCACTTCCACGTCCCTGGTGGACCGGGTGTGCGTGTGGACACTTTCGCCCACGACGGGTGCGAGATCTCTCCGTACTACGACAGCATGATCGCGAAGCTCATGGTCCACGGCCGCGACCGCGACGAAGCCATCGCGCGGATGCGTCGGTGCCTGGACATGAGCGTCGTCGAGGGGATCAAGACCAACATCCCGCTCCACCGGCGCATCATGGACGACGAGGACTTCCAGGCCGGCAGGCTGGACACGAAGTTCATGGAGCGCTTCTCGGCCCGGAAGAAGGCGGCATCCTGAGCCCCCCATGACCGCGACGCTCCTCGACGGCGCGGCCACGGCCCGCGCCATCAAAGACGAGTTGAGGCCGGAGATCCAGGCCCTCTCGGCCCGGGGGCGCTGCCCCGGTCTCGGCGCCATCCTCGTGGGCGACGACCCGGCCTCGGCCGTCTATGTGCGGAGCAAGACTCGTGCGTGCGAGGAGCTGGGGATGCACCACGAGACGGCGCGGCTCCCGGCCACAGCGGCCACGGACGACGTGCTCGCGCAGGTCGAGAACTACAACCGCCGGTCGGAGATACACGGCATCCTCGTGCAGCTTCCGCTCCCGCCGCAGGTGGATGTGGAGCGCGTCCTGGCCCTCGTCGATCCCGCGAAGGACGTGGACGGGTTCCATCCGGTGAACGTCGGGCTCCTGGTCCAGAAGCGACCGCGCTTCGTCGCCTGTACGCCCGCCGGCATCATGGAGCTGCTCCGACGCTACGGCGTGCCCGTGGCCGGACGCCGCGCCGTGGTCCTCGGCCGCAGCGACATCGTAGGCAAGCCCATGGCCCTGCTGCTGCTCCACGCCGACGCCACCGTGACGGTCTGCCATTCCAAGACGCGCGATCTGGCGGCGGTCACCCGCGAGGCCGACGTCCTCGTCGTGGCCATCGGGAGGCCGGGACTCGTGCGCCGCGAGCACGTCAAGCCGGGGGCTGTCGTGGTGGACGTGGGCATGAACCGGCTCGAGGACGCGGAGCTGGCCCGTGACCTCCTCGAGGAGGCCCGGCTGCGCGAGTTCGTGAAGAAGAGGCACGCTCTCGTGGGCGACGTGCACTTCCCGTCGGTGAAGGAGGTGGCGTCGGCCGTGACCCCCGTGCCGGGCGGAGTGGGTCCCCTGACCATCGCCCTCCTGATGAAGAACACGGCGAAGGCGGCGGCCCTCGCGCCCTGAAGGCCGCGTGCTGAGGGTCGGCCTCACCGGGGGCATCGCCTGCGGGAAGTCTCACGTCCTGGCGCGTCTGGGCGCTGCGGGCCTGCGCACCCTCGACCTGGACCGCATCGCCCACGAGGTCATGGCGCCGGGGGGCGGCGCCTACGAAGACGTGGTCGCCGCGTTCGGACCCGGCATCCTGGCCGCGGACGGCACCGTGGATCGCAAGGCTCTCGGGCACATCGCCTTCGGCGACGCCGCGGCCCGCGCTCGCTTGAACGCCATCGTCCACCCCAGGGTGCGCGAGGAGGAAGCCCGCAGGGCCGACGCCTACGCTGCGGATGCGGGCGCGGTCTTCGTGACCGACGCCGCTCTCCTCGTGGAGTCGGGGGGACACCTGCGCTTCGACCGCCTCGTGGTCGTCCACTGCTCCGAGGCCGAGCAGCTTCGCCGCTTGATGGCCCGCGATTCCCTGGACGAGGCCGCAGCCCGGGCCCGTATCGCGGCCCAGTTGCCCCTGGCCGAGAAGCGACGTTTCGCCCATTTCGACGTGGACACGGGCGGGTCCGTGGAAGCGACGTCCGCCGAGGCGGACCGGCTCGCGGCAGTGCTGCGAAAGCTCGCCGCCTCGCGAAGGACGGGGACCCGCGTGGCCCTCGAGCGCGCCGTCGGCGCCATCGTCCACGGTCCGAGCCGGGGGCCGCGGGGGCTCGACCCGCGGGTCCTGCTGACGGAGATCGCCGGGGCCGGGGGGATCGAGATGGAGCGCGTCGCACGGCTGCTGGCGCCGCCCCACGAAGGCCCGTGGTACCGCGCGGCGAGGGCCCGCGAGCCCGGGCCGCCACCGGCGACGCTGGCGGCGCCCGCGGTGCTCTGGAGCCTGGCGCGAAGCGGGCCGGATCCCGACTTCGTCTGTGCGGCCATGGCCTCCCTCGCCCGGCTCACGCACCGCGAGCCCGCAGCCGTGGCGGACGCCGTCCTCTTCGCACTCGCTCTCGAGGCCTCGTTCGGCGCCGGCGGCTGGGCCAGTGCGGCGCAGCCCCCCGAGGCGTGGCGTGATCGCGCCGCCGCCTGGGGCGGGGGGCGGCCGTCGGGCCGGCTGGATCCCGTGTTCGGAGCGGCGGCGCAGCACGCGTCGAGCCCGGCCGCCGCCCGAACGGCGTGCGCCCTCGGCGGCGGGGACCCCGATCTCGCGGGGATCCTCGTGGGAACGGCGGTCGGCGCGCCGCCGTCGGCCGCTCCCGGCGGCCTCGTGGCCGACCTCGAGCGGCTGCTTCGCTAACGCGTCGCCGCCAGGGGCACGAGGCGCTCCTCGACGAAGGTGTTCCACTCGTGGCAGTGCGGGCAGCGCCACAGCATGTCGTCCGCCCGGTACCGGCAAGCCGTGCAGATGTGCGGGTCGCGGTAGAAGACGGCTTCCTCGGCGGTGGCGATGTAGCGGTCCACGGCTTCGCTGCGCGCCCCGAGGTCGCGGAGCGTTCGCCACGTCTCGAGGTGGACGAGGAGCACCTGTGGGTTGGCCTCCAGGGCGCGGAGGAGCAGGCCCGAGGCCTCCTCGAACCGGCCGTCGGCGCGGAGGT
Source organism: Acidobacteriota bacterium (assembly GCA_016199625.1). Taxonomy (GTDB): domain Bacteria; phylum Acidobacteriota; class Vicinamibacteria; order Fen-336; family Fen-336; genus JACQGI01. The sequence continues at coordinate 20,243 of JACQGI010000031.1, forward strand.
GGCGGGCCAAGGCCAGCCGCGCGCGCCAGTCCTGAGGATCCTGGCGGATGATCCCCTCGCAGAGCGCCACGAACCGCGACGGTTCCTCCCGGGCCGCATAGACGCGTGCCAGCCGATCGAAGGCGAGGTACGCCCTCTCGGGGGTCTCGCGCACCGCGTCCTCCAGGATGGCCGCCGCGCGCCGCGGCTCGAGATCGGCGTAGAGATCGGCGAGGGCCAGACGGGCCGGGAACACGCGCCGGTCGAGGGACAGCGCCGTCTTGAAGGCCTGCTCGGCCGCCTCCCGCCGCCCTGCCCGAGCGGCCTCATGGCCCATCTCGGCCTGGAGGTAGCCCAGAACGAGGCTGTCGTCGGTCTTGCGCAGCCGCGACAGCCGTGTCTGCACCTGGTAGGCTTCCCGCCACTGGCGCTGCTCCTCGTGGAGCTTCTGGAGGCCCACGCACGCGTGGATGCTCTTCGCGTCCACCTCCAGGACCTGGTCGAACGTGAGCGCTGCGCGGTCGAGGAACCCGGCCTTGCGGAAGTCCATGCCGAGGCAAGCCAGGGCGTGGGCGCGCTCGGCCCGCGTGAGGTCCGTCCGAGCGAGCAGACCCTGGTGGGTCTGGATGGCCCGCTCGACGTGGCCGGCCTCGCGCAGCAGGTTGCCCAGAACCTGGAGGACCTCGACGGCGTCGGCGTCCTCGCGGGTGACCTTCGTGAGCTCGCTGATGGCCAGCTCGAGCTGGCCCGCGGCCAGGTAGTGCAGCCCCTGGATGTAGTGGGGCGAGGTGCGGAAGGCGGGGCGTTCCCGAAGGTCGCCCCGGCCCAGCGCCGCCGCCCAAGCCCGTCCGGCGAGGAGGCCCGCCAGGGCGGCGATCAGGATGGCGAGGAGGCCGGTGTCGGTCACGCCGTCACGGCACAGCCGCGCCCACGGACGCCACCACCCGGTCCCAGTCGCCGCGGGCCCGGAGGATGGCCTCGACGAACTCGCGGAGGCATCCGCGTCCGCCGGGAGCCTGGAGAACCATGAAGGCGCGGGTGCGGACCTCGAGGGGGGCGTCAGCAGGGGCGGCCGTGAGCCCGACCTCGTTCATGACCGGCAGGTCGTTCAGGTCGTCGCCCACGTAAGCCACCTCACGGGCGGCGAGACGCTCGGCGGCGAGGATCTCGTGCAGCCCGGCAGCCTTGTCCCTCATCCCTTGCCGCACGACTGCCATGCCCAGCTCGGCCGCCCGGCGAGCCACGACCTCCGAGGAGCGGCCCGAGAGCAGCCCCGTGCGCAGCCCCGCCGCGTGGGCGAGGACGATGCCGAGGCCGTCGCGGATGTGGAAGGACCTCGCTTCGCGGCCGTCGGGGAGGAGCAGGACGGTGCCGTCGGTCATGACGCCGTCCACGTCGGAGAGGATCAGGCGCAGTGCGCGGCAGCGCTCGGCGAGCGCGGCATCCTTCATGGGCCCTCAGATCATCTCGGTCTTCCAGAGGTCGTGGAGGTGAAGGACGCCCTCCACGGTCCGCTGGGCGTCCACCACGACGAGGGCGGTGATCTTGCGGCTCTCCATGACGTCCAGTGCCCTCGTGGCCAGCTCCCTGCGGGCGATGACGACGGGATCGGGCGTCATGCAGTCGCGCGCCGTGTGGTCGAGCATGGTGTAGCCGTGCTTCTCCATCTGGCGGCGGAGGTCCCCGTCGGAGATCAGACCCAGGAGCCGGCCCCCGTCGTCGACGACCGTCGTGCAGCCCAGGCGCTTGCGGGTCATCTCGAAGAGCACGTCCTTCATCACGATCCCCGGGGCGACTCTCGGGACGGCGTCGCCCACGTGCATCACGTCCTCGACCCTCATCAGCTTCTTGCCGAGGCGCCCTCCCGGATGGAGCACCGCGAAGTCCTCTACGGTGAAGCCCCTCTTCTCGACGAGGGCCATCCCCAGGGCGTCGCTCATGGCCAGGGCGGCGGTCGTGGACGCCGTGGGCGCCAGGCCGAGCGGGCAGGCCTCCTCGCGGATCGAGACGTCGAGATGGGCATCCGCCGCCGCAGCGAGGGTGGACCGCGCGTTGCCCGTCAGGGCCACGAGCGGCGCGCCCATCCGCTTGATCGTGGCCAGCAGCGCCAGGATCTCCTCGGTCTCGCCGCTGTGGGAGATTGCGAGGACCGCGTCCCCCTTGACGATGCGTCCCAGATCGCCGTGGATCGCCTCGGCGGGGTGGAGGTAGAGCGACGGCGTGCCGGTCGATGCGAAGGTCGCCGAGGTCTTCTGGGCGATGAAGCCGCTCTTGCCCATGCCGGTGACCACCACGCGCCCGGTGCAGGCGAGCAGTATCTCCACGGCGCGCTCGAAGCTCGCGTCGATGCGCGAGCGCAGGTCGAGGATGGCCCGGGACTCGATCTCGAGGACCTTGAGGGCCGTGCCGCGGCTCACGAGTGGAATCCTAGCTCAGGTGGGGGAAGAGCGTGCAACGCTACCGGCTCGAGCCCCCGTGTGAAGCCTCGTGGACCCGCACGAGCCGCTGGAGCAGGCTCTTGAGCCGGCCCAGCCGATAGGCGTTGGGTCCGTCCGAGAGCGCCCGGGCGGGGTTCTCGTGGACCTCCATGAAGAGGCCGTCGACGCCCGCCGCGACCCCCGCCGGCGCGAGGGTGTCGATGAAGTGGGCGTCGCCCCCGGAGCGGTCGCCCAGGCCGCCCGGGCGCTGCACGCTGTGGGTCACGTCGAAGACCACGGGGTAGCCGAAGGAGCGCAGGGTGGGGAAGGAGCGCATGTCCACCACGAGGTTGTTGTAGCCGAAGGTGAAGCCTCGCTCCGTGACCATGATGTTCGCGTTTCCCGTCGAAGCGGCCTTGTCCAGAACGCCCTTCATGTCCCAAGGGGCCATGAACTGGCCCTTCTTCACGTTGACGACGCGCCCCGTGCGTGCCGCCTCCAGGACGAGGTCGGTCTGTCGGCAGAGGAAGGCCGGGATCTGGAGGATGTCCGCCACCTGGGCGGCCATCTCGACCTGAGCGCACTCGTGGACGTCTGTCAGGATGGGAACCCCGGAGCGCGCCTTGACCCCGGCGAGGATCTCGAGGCCGCGCTCGATCCCGGGGCCCCGATACGACCCGAGGCTGCTGCGGTTCGCTTTGTCGTAGCTGGCCTTGAAGATGAGGGGGATGCCCAGCTCGTCGGTGATCGCCTTGAGCCGCGAGGCTACCTGGGCGGGGTGGCGCGGGTTCTCGATGACGCAGGGGCCGGCGATGAGGAAGAGCCGCCCTCCGCCCAGGCGTGCCTTCCCGAGCCGGATCGCGCCCACTAGAGCGCCACCTGAACGTCCGAGGGCGTCGCCTGCCCGAGGCGGATCGCCCGGTTGGCCACGCTCGCGCGGACAAAGCCGGCGAAGAGCGGGTGGGGAGCGAGGGGTTTCGACTTGAACTCCGGGTGGTACTGCACGGCTACGAACCAGGGGTGCCCGGGAACCTCGGCGATCTCCACGAACTTGCCGTCCGGGGTCTTGCCCGAGATCCGCAGGCCTTTCTGGGTGAGGCAGGACTCGTACTCCTTGTTGAACTCGTAACGGTGCCGGTGACGCTCCTGGATCTCCGCGGCGCCGTAGATCCTCTGCGCCAGGGACCCTGGGGCGAGCTGGCAGTTGTAAGCGCCGAGACGCATGGTGCCGCCGAGGTCCTCGACACCGAGGAGGTCCTGCAGCTTGTAGATGATCTTGTGCTCGGCCTCGGGAGCGACCTCGGTGGAATTGGCGCCGGAGAGGCCGCAGACGTTGCGCGCGTACTCGGTCACCGCCCACTGGAAGCCGTAGCAGATCCCGAAGTACGGCGTCCCGGTGCGGCGGGAGTACTCGGCCGCGGCCACCATCCCTCCCGTGCCGCGCGTCCCGAAGCCACCAGGGACGAGGATGCCGTCGACGCCGGCGAGCTTGGCTTCGGCGTTACCGGCCTCGAGCTCCTCGGCCTCGACCCAGCGCCGCACCACCTTCACCTCGCTGGCGAAGCCGCCGTGGGAGAGGGCCTCGTTGAGGCTCTTGTAGGAGTCCTCGAAGGAGACGTACTTGCCCACGATTCCGATGACCACCTCACCCTTCGGGTTCTTGATCCGCCGGACCAGCTCCTCCCACGCGCCCATGTTGCGGCCGCGGCTCTCGAGACCCAGGGACTTGAGGACGATGGCATCCAGCCCCTCCCCGGAGAGCACGAGGGGCACCTCGTAGATCGAGTCCACGTCCTTGGCGGTGATGACCGCCTCTTCCGGGACGTCGCAGAACAGCGCCAGCTTCGCCTTGATGTCGGGGGAGAGGTAGCGGTCCGTGCGGCACAGGAGCACCTGGGGGTGGATACCGATGGCGCGCAGCTCGCGGACGCTGTGCTGCATGGGCTTGGTCTTGAGCTCGTGGGCGGTGGCGATGAAGGGCACGAGCGCCAGGTGGACGAAGATGGCGTTCTCGCGCCCGACGTCCTGGCGGAACTGGCGCACGGCCTCGAGGAAGGGCAGCCCCTCGATGTCGCCCACGGTGCCGCCGATCTCGACGATCACCACTTCGGCGTCCTTGGCCGCCTTGCGGATGCTCGCCTTGATCTCGTCGGTGATGTGGGGGATGACCTGGACCGTGCGGCCAAGGTAGTCGCCGCGCCTTTCCTTGGCGATCACCGAGCCGTAGATCTTCCCCGTCGTGACGTTGGAGTCCTTCGAGGTCTCGAAGTGCGTGAAGCGCTCGTAGTGGCCCAGGTCGAGGTCGGTCTCGGCGCCGTCCTCGGTCACGTAGACCTCACCGTGCTGGTACGGGCTCATGGTCCCCGGGTCGACGTTGAGGTAGGGGTCGCACTTCATCATGGCGACCTTGAAGCCGTGGCCTTCCAGCAGGCAGCCGATGGAGGCCGAGGCGAGCCCCTTCCCGAGGGACGAGACGACGCCGCCCGTTACGAAGATGTACTTGGTGTGGCTGGACAAGGCTTCTCCTCGCCAAGGCGCGCGCAAGCGCCAGATTTGCGGACCTGGTTTTTCCAAGAGAGGTCTCCGCGCCCGGTGTGTGGCGTCAGCGCGAGAAATGCGGCGACGGCCAAAGTTCCCAAGGCCCTCGTGTACGGATGGTAGCGGTCCCGGTGGGCCGAAGTCAAACTCCCGGCTGCCTCTTCTGCGTCTTCCGCAATCCTCGGGGATCAACCGGGCGGCGACGACGGGAGGGCGAGGCCGAACTGCTCCGAGAGCCAGCGCCACTCGCCGCGCGGATCGTCCCTCGGGGCCACGAGCTGCGGCGTCGTCCGCACCAGCTCCGCGGCCCGCGCCTTCTCTCCCGCGAGGAGGAGGGCGAGGACCCGCCACCGGAGGATCTGCGCGCCATGGAAGGCGTGGGGCTGAGCCCGCGCGAGGTGCTCCTCCGCCCGAAGGTACTCCCTCTCCGCCATGGCCTGAGCGCCCCGGATCTCGTCGAGAGCGGGGTCGCGGACGCCGGCGGCGAGGGCCCCCGCGGCCGCGCGAAGCTCGGCGTGGGTCGGGCCCATCAGCCACAGGACGGGCGTCCGAAGGCGGGTCTGGGTCAGGAGCCGCGTGAGCCCTGGCAGCCCGGGCCCGGGCCCCCCGGTATACGGCCGCAGCAGGAACCCGTTCACGATGTCCTGGACCCAGAAGGCGTCCAGCGTGCGCCTGCGGAGCTCCGCGGGCCACAGGCCCGCGATGAAGCGGCTCTCCGCGAACCGTCTCCGCACGACACCGGCTTCCATCATCCCGACGTACTCACGATGGCGCAGGCCCGGGTGGTGGTGCGACAGGCGCAGCGGGTGGTCGTCGTCGAGGGGCGCGACACCCTCCGTCCACTTCCCCAGAACGCCGGCATCTGCGAGGAACAGCGTGCCCAGCTGCTCCGGACCCTCGATGCCCGAGGCGGCGAGCGCCGGGGCGGAAAGTGGGGCGACGAAGGGAGCCTCGAGGGCGTCCTCGGCCAGAGGTCCTCGCAAACCGCGAGTCCCGACGAGCAGCCACTCCAGCCCGCTGCCGGTCCAGAGGGAGCAGTCGCCGAACACGTCGCAGAAGCCCCGCACCACCGCTCGGGCTTCCTGCTCTTCCATCTGGTAGACGGGGAGCCAATACGTCACGACGCCGCGCTCGGTCAGGCGGTCACGGATGACGCGGAAGTACTCCTTGGTGTAGAGGTTCACGATCCCGGCGTGCTTGGGCGGAGGAGGTTCTCCGGTGACGATGTCGAAGCGCTCGCGTGTCGTGAGGAGGAAGAACCGTCCGTCTTCCACGTGGACCCTCACCCGGGAGTCGTCGAGGGGATGTTCCCCCGGCGGGGAGACGAGGTGGCCCAGTTCGAGGATGTCGCGGGAGGTGTCGACCACGTCGATCGACTGCAGCCCCGGGGCGCGGCACAGGGCCCTCGCGGTGGTTCCGACGCCGTAGCTCACGAGGAGGGCCCGCTTCGCATCGGGGCGGAGCGCCATCGCGAGGTCCGCGAACAGGGACATGTACCGCTCGGCGAACACGCCCGTGGAGGACATCGAGAAGCCGTTGGTGGCCAGGCGGTACTGGACCGGCGTCCCCCAGAGGTCCGTGCGGATGTAGAAGAGCGTCTCCGTGAGACCCTCTCGGGAGAGGAGCACCCGCTCGGCGGGCCCGGTCCACCGGGCCGTCACGCCCTTCGCGTAGTAGTTCCGCATGAGGCCGAAGGGGAACAGCGCGGTGAAGGCGAGGTGGAGGACCCCTGCGGCCAGTAACGCCGTCCGGGCCGGGGAGCCGCGCGGCGCGGCAAGCGCACGCGCGCCGCTCCCCAGGAGGAGCAGGGAGAGGGCACCGTAGACGAGCGAGAGGAAGAAGATCGAGCGTTCGACGCCGAGAGAGGGCAGCAGGGCGAACCCGCCTCCGAGGGCCCCCAGAGCGGCGCCCACCGTGTTCGCGAGCGTGAGCATGCCGGCGGCCCGCGTCGGGCTCCCGGTCTCGGCCTTGAGCGCCGCGCCGAGGAGCGTGAAGAGCGCCCCGGACAGAGCCGACACCGGCAGCATCAGCGCCAGCGACACGACCAGGATCGCGTCGTAGCGCCCGATGAGTCCCCGCCGGAACCCGTAGCCCTCCAGCAGGCCCCCGAGAGCCGCGTACGTCGCGATGCAGGCCAGCCCCGCGAGGGAGCCAAGGACCGGAGCGGCCGACGGCGCCCCCGGGCGCGCCCTGAGCCACGCGCTGGCGATCAGGCTGCCCGCCGAAATGCCGAGCAGGACCACCGCGAGCATGGTGGCGAAGGCGACGCTGGTGCCGAAGACGAATAGCAGGAGGAAGCGGAACCAGACGACCTCGAGGGCGAGGAGCGTGGCACCGGCGAGGAACGTGGCAGCCAGCAGACGGCAGGCCCGGAAGTCCACCGCCGCGGCCGCGGGCTCGGGCGGCGGTGACGTGTCCGCCCGGCGTCCCGAGAGCGCGAGAGCCGCGAGGGCGGCCGCGAGGTTCAGGCTGGCGGCGGTGAGCCCGGCGCCGCGGACGCCGAGACCCGCCACGAGCACCGCGTCTCCAGCCAGCGAGCCTGCCACGGCGCCGAGGGTGTTCCAGCCGTAGAGCCAGCCCAGGACGCGTCCGAAGGCGGCGTCGGCCGCAGGGAGGGCGCGCACGAGCACTGGGAGCGTCGCCCCCATGGCGCAGGACGGCACCACGAGGAGCACGAAGGCGACGGCCATTCGAGCGGAGTTCAGGAGCGCGGGGCTCGCCACGAGCTCGGCGAGGAGCGGCGCCGAGGTCGCCGTGAGCGATGGGAAGAGCAGGACGAGGGCGAGCCCCGAGACGCCGACGACGGTCTCGAGGAGCGCGTAAGCGCGGAGCGGCCGGGCGACTCGCCCGCCACGCTCGGCGGCCCAGGCGTTGCCTGCGGCGAGGCCGGCCATGAATGCCGCCATGACGAGGCTGGAAGCCCAGACGCTGTTGCCGAGCATCAACCCCGCCTGCCGGAACCAGAGCGTCTCGAAGACGAGGGCCGACGCGCCCGAGAGGAAGAACGCCAGGGTGAGGAGCGGCTTCAGGCTCTCGTCCCCGAGGCGTGGGCGCCCTGAGCCAGGAGGGCTCGCACGCGTTCGAGGTCTTCGGGCGTGTCCACGGCCGGACCACCCTCGCCCGGGAAGGCGACGACGTGGATCCGGATGCCGTGATGCAGAGCGCGCAACTGCTCGAGGCCTTCGGCTTCCTCGAGGGGCGCGGGTGGGAGAGCCGCGAAGCGAAGCAGCGCCTCCCGCCGGTAGGTGTAGAGCCCCGCGTGTTTCCGGGCCAGCCCGCGGGCGACGGCCGCCGCGGCCGCGCTCGGCAGGCTCCCGGCCCCGACGCGGACGTGGGGGATCGGGCTGCGGGAGAAGTAGAGGGCGTCACCTCGGGCGTCGGTCACGACCTTGACCACCGACGGCGACAGCATCTCGTCGACGTTCCGCAGCGGATGCGCCAGCGTCGCCATGGGGAGCGCCGGATCGCGGTCCATGGCCTCCACCGTGGCATCGATCCCGGCCGGGTCGAGCAGCGGCTCGTCCCCCTGCACGCTGACCACGATGTCGGCCTCCACGGCGCGGGCGGCTTCCGCGATGCGGTCGGTGCCGGTCGGATGCCCCGGGGAGGTGAGTACGGCTTCGCCCCCGAAACCACGGACCACGGCTCCGATCCGCTCGTCGTCGGTGGCGACGAGGACCCGGTCGGGTCGCCGGGCCAGTCTCGCGCGCTCCCAGACGTGCTGGATCAGGGGCTTCCCATGGATGTCGGCCAGGGGCTTCCCGGGCAGGCGCGTCGATGCGTACCGGGCGGGGATGATGACGACGACGCTCACGGCGGCGGCTCCTCGGGAGGGATGTTACGGGCGCGGCGGGAGCGAGTCAACGTCGACAAGCCGCATGGGGCGGGGTAATCTCCCGTGCGCTGCGGCGTGGGCTGGAGGACCGATTGAGGAGTCGCCTGGCGCACTCGGGGTTGCTGTGGTGTGCGGTGGCGTTCGTGGCCTTCCTGCCTTTCCTCCGCGGAACCCTCGCGGGCCAGTCCTTCTACTTCCGTGACCTGTCGCGAAGCTTCATCCCGCTGCGCGGCTTCGCCATCGAGGGCCTCTCCCGGGGCGAGCTGCGGTACTGGAACCCCTTCGTCCACGAAGGCAGCCCCCTCCCCTACCCGCCCGTGTCGTATCCGCCGGCGCTGCTCCAGCTCCTGCTCCCCGGCGAACGCGGCTTCTCGTTGATCCTGGCCCTGCACGTTCCCGCCGCAGCCCTGGCGTTCGCGGCGCTGGCCCGCGGTCTGGGGTTGTCGCCGCTCGCCGCCGCAGGGGGGGGCCTCGTCTACGCCCTCGGGGGCTTCTGCCTTTCGTCACTGAACCTCGTCGTCCACCTCGAGGCCATGGCCTGGGCGCCGTTCGTCGTGCTCGGCCTCCGTCGGGCCTCCGAGGGTGAAGCCCTTCGGCTCCTCGGCGGGGCTCTGGCGGTGGGCGTTGCGCTCTCCACCCTCGGCGTCGAGGTCGTCGCCCAGGCCGTTCTGGTCGCCCTCGTTCTTTCCGCAGGCGCGGGGCTCCGCGGCACACTACGCGGTCTGCTCGCAGCTCTGCTCGGCACCGGTCTGGCTGCCCCCACGGTTTTCGTGATGAGCGCCATGGCCTCGACTGCGGCGCGCGGGGAAGGCTTCCACCCGTCGGTCGTCCTGGCACACTCGGTCCATCCCTTCACGTTCCTGCAGGTCGTCGTGGCGGGGCTCTACGGCGAGGTGTCCGACCCCGTGAACCGCTGGTGGGGCCAGAACTTCTTTCCAAAGGGATTCCCGTACTTCCTGAGCCTCTACCTGGGCGCCCTGGTCGTCGCCCTGGCCTGGACCGGCCTGCGTCACGGTGCCGCACCGGCGAGGCGACGCCTCGGCCTGTGCGCCCTCGTGGCTGGAGTCCTTTGCCTCGGGCGGTGGGCCGGCATCGCGCCGCTGGTCGATACCATCGACGCCGTCCGGGCCTTTCGCTACCCCTCGAAGGCGTTCTTCACCGTCCACTTCGCCGCCGCCCTCCTGGCGGCCATGGGCCTGGACCTCCTCGTTCGAGGCGTGCCTGCGGCCTGGGCCCGTTTCCAGAGGGCGGCCCTCGCCCTCGGTGGCGTCCTCGCGCTCCTCTTGCCTGCGCTGCCGCTCGTGGTGCCGAGCCCCACGGCGACTCTTGCCCAGCACTTCTTCTCGCCCCGCGTGCCCTGGGCCCTGCGGATGCAGCGGCTCGACCTCGTCGTCTGGGACGCCGTCGTGGGGGGGCTCGTGGCCCTTGCCGCGGCCGGGGTCGCCGTCGGGGTGATCCGGGGGCGGATGAGAGCCGGCGTGGGGACCGCAACCCTCGTCATGCTGGCCGCGGCCGACCTCCTCCGCGCGGGAGCGGGGCTCAATCCGATGGTCACAACGCCGTTCTTCCGACTCTCCTCCGAGATGGCCGAGGTCGTCCAGGCAGTTCGCGGCCAGGGACGGATCCACACCTGCGAGCCCGAGGAGAGCGCCGCCTACTGGAAGGGCCGACCCTTCCGGAGCGGACAGGTGGACACCTGGACCTTTGCCACCATCGTGGAGACCCTCGGTCCCTACCTGAACGTGTCCCACCGCGTCCCCAGCGCGCTCACGCAGGACCTCACCGCCCTGGTCCCCAGGGCCAGCGTTCCGGGGATCGGACAGGGCTGTGGGGCCTTCGACGCCATCGCCGAGCGGATGCGGGCTGCGGGAGTCGCGTGGGTCTTGAGCGTCGATCCCCTCGAGGCCCCCGGGCTCACGCCGGCGAGGGTCGTGGCTCCGGCGCGCATCGCGCCGCTCCGTATCCACCTGTACCGCCTCGACGGCGCCGCCCCGCTCCGCGCCGTGGCCATGGCGGTCCGTTCGGCGCCCGACGCCGCCGCGGCCGAACGACTCGCCGCAGGAGGGCTCCGAGCCGGCGGGGGCATCGCCGTCGAGGGCGCGACCGAGAGCATCGACGGGGCCTCGGGCCGCATCGCCGCCCTCCACGAGACGAGCGACCGCATGGAGATGACAGTGGAGGCCGACCGGGCGACCTACGTCGTCGTCCGGGACACCTGGGCGCCGGGCTGGCTCGCGGAGGTCGACGGGGCTCCGTCGCCGCTCCGCCGCGCCGACGGCCGCCATCGCGCCGTCGCGGTTCACGCCGGCACCTCGAAGGTGGTCCTGTCTTACCGCCCTCCGGGTCTCCGGCCCGGCCTCGCCGTGTGCGGCCTGTCGGCCGTCATCCTCGCCGCCGCCACGGCCTTGGAGGGGCGCCGTCGCCGCAACCGTGCGGAGGGCTCATGAGGGCGGCCAGTAAAGGGTGCGGACGGGCCGCGCGGGGACGCCCGCGACGAGGGAGCGCGGCGGCACGTCCTCGACCACCACGCTCCCCGCGGCCACGAAGGACTCGGGACCAATCCGCACGCCGGGCAGGATCGTGACCTGCGCTCCGACGAAGGATCCTCGGCGGAGGATCACGGGGGCCGCCATCGCGGGGAAGTGTCTCTGGAGAGGATGGTCGCGGTACCCCACGTTCGTGTGGGTGAGCACGAGCACGCGCTCGGCCAGAGTCACCTGTGGCTCCAGGGTGACCGCCTCCGCCAGGTCCAGCAGGCAGTCGTCTCCGAGGAAGCAGTCGTCGCCGATGGTGAGGCCGGGGAGCCCCCGCCGGTAGAGGTTGAAGAAGCGTACGTCGTGGAGGATCACCCGAGCCCCGATCCGCGCTCCCAGGAGCCTCAGCCAGGGAGTGCGGAGCTGGGGGAAGACGGCCAGGCGGTAGGGGAGGAGGGCCAGTGTCGTCCAGCCGAAGCGAGCCGCACGGCGCCAGCCGATCTCGCCGAGGGCCTTCACCGGGCCCCCCGCTGACGCAGCTCCCGCCGGAAGGCGAGCAACCTGCGGAAGTAGACGATGGAGTCGCGGAGGCCGTGGACCGTGGAGGTTTTTTCGTACCGTCGCACGTACGCTCCGGGGATTTCCTCGATCCGCAGCCCCCTCCTCCAGCTCCTGACCATGAACTCGGTGTCCCAGAACCACCCGGGATCGCGGATCTCCTCGAGGACGGGGAGCAGGCGCTCGCGCCGGAAGAACTTGTATCCCGTCTCGGTGTCCGCCAGGGGGACGGAGAGCAGCTTTCGGAGCAGGAACGAGTAGCCCCGGCTCATCAGGTAGCGGTCGAAGGAGACCATCTGGAAGGCGTAGATCCGGCGGATGGTCGCGACGTCCGCTCCCTTCTCGATGGCGTGAACCAGGGAAGGGATGTACCGGCAGTGGACCTCGAGGTCCACGTCGAGGTATCCCGCGACGTCCCCCCGGGCGGCCCGGAAGCCGTCGGTCACGGTCGCTCCGCGCCCCTCGTTCGCGTCGTGGAGGATGACCCTGAGGTCCAGGGCTCGGTGGCGTTCAACGAGGGAGCATATGATCTCCCGCGTGGCGTCCCGGCTCACGTCGTCCACGAAGATGATTTCGAAGGGCCGGCCCAGCTCGATCAGGGTGTCCCGGATCTGGGTGAAGCTCTCCTCGAGGATCTCCGCTTCGTTGTAACAGGCGAGGACGACGGTGACCATCCGGGCGTGGCCCAGGGGGGCGCCCGCCGCCGTCACCAGTCGGTGGCGCGGACGCCGTCCACTACGCGGTCGACGTCCTCCTCGGTCATGAGGGGATGTATGGGCAGTCGGAGGAGGGTTCGGGCCACGCGATCAGTGACCGGCAGGGCTGTCCCCGCGGGGACGACTCCCTGGCCGAAGGGCGAAGAGTGGAGAGGCACGTAGTGGAACGACGCCAGGATCCCCCGAGACTGCAGGAGAGTCCGGCACCGCTCACGGGCCTCCTCTGTGGGGAAAAGGAGGTAGAAGATGTGGTCGTTGCCCGTTCTCCCCGGGGATGCGGAGGGAAGCGTGACACCGCGGCCCCCGGCCCAGTCCGAGAGGCCGGCGCGGTAGCCCGCGGCGACGCGGGCCCTCCGGGCCTGGATCTCCGGCAGCTTGTCGAGTTGCGCATCGAGAACCGCTGCCAGGAGGTCCGACAGGACGTAGCTGCTCCCTTCGGCCACCCAGGTGTACTTGTCCACATCCCCGCGGAGGAAGGCGCTGCGGTTGGTGCCCTTCTCCCGGATGATCTCCGCCCGATCGGCCAAGGCGCGGTCGCGCAGGGCGAGAGCGCCTCCCTCCCCGGAGGTCACGTTCTTCGTCTCGTGGAAGCTGAAGCAGCCAGCGTCGCCGAGGCTACCCAGAGGCCGGCCGTGGTACGAGGCAGCCAGGCCCTGGGCCGCGTCCTCCACCACCTTGAGACCTCGCTCGCGCGCGAGGGAGAGGAGGGCGTCCATGTCCGGCGCAATGCCGGCGTAGTGAACGGGGAGCAGGGCGGCCGTCCGTTCGGTGAGCCGGCGGGCCACGTCGGCCGGGTCCAGCCCAAGGGTCGCCTCGTCGATGTCCGCCATCACGGGGCGAGCGCCCACCCTGAGGATGGCGTTGGCGGTCGAGACGAAGGTGAAGGACGGACAGACGACCTCCTGCCCGGGTCCCACTCCGAGGGCCAGGAGCGCGAGCTCCAGCGCATGCGTACAGGAGGTGGTGAGGAGCACCCGCGGCACCTCGAGGAGCTTCGCAAGGCGCTCCTCGACCCGCCGGCAATACGGGCCGTCTCCCGCCACCCGGCCCGATAGCGCCTGGCGGATCCGCCGGACCTCCTCCTCGTCGAACCAGGGGGCAGAAAGAGCGACCGGGCGGGGAGGCATCGCGCGGGCCGTATGCTAACACCGCCGGGGTGCCTTGCGTATGTTCTGCCTTGCGTAGGTTCTTGACAGCCCCGGAGTGGCGCGCTAGCATCGCAAGACTAAGTGCAGCCAATTCTTAGGTTTCGGGAAGCCTGAATGCCCGTCAAGCTCGGCGAACTGCTGCTCAAGGAGAACATGGTGACTCCGCAGCAGCTCCAAGAAGCACTCGCGCACCAGAAGATGAACGGGGGCAAACTGGGCAAAGCCTTCGTTCAGCTCGGCTACGTGCGCGACGAGGAGATCACGAGCCTCCTCTCGCGCCAGTATGGGGTGCCCTCGATCAACCTCGACCACTTCGAGGTGGACCCGGCCATCATCAAGATCATCCCGGCGGAGACCGCGAGGAAGTACCAGATCCTGCCGCTCTCGCGCTCCGGCGCCACGCTCACGATCGCCATGGCGGACCCGACGAACGTCTTCGCCATGGACGACATCAAGTTCATGACGGGCTACAACGTCGAGCCGGTCGTCGCCTCGGAGACCTCCCTCGAGGAGGCCATCGAGAAGTACTACGGCTCGGCCCGCTCGCTGCAGCTCAAGACCGACGGGTTCCAGGGCGGTAGCTCCCCGGGCCTGGGCCAGGCGCCGTCCCTGAAGGAGATGATGGAGGGCCCCGGCCTCACGATGGACGACATGGCCTCCGTGGGTCTCTCCGAGGTGGACCTCGACTCCATCGGGGACGAGGAGGCCGACGTCGAGACGGTGAAGACCGAGGAGGACGAGATCGACCTCGGGGCCCTCGCGAAGTCCTCCGAGGCCGCACCGGTCGTGAAGCTCACGAACGTCCTCCTCATCGACTCGCTGAAGCGCGGCGCCTCGGACATCCACATCGAGCCCTACGAGAAGGAGTTCCGGGTCCGCTTCCGGATCGACGGGATCCTGTACAACGTCATGGCCCTGCCCCTGAAGCTCAAGGATCCCCTCACCTCGCGCATCAAGATCATGGCGAAGCTCGACATTGCCGAGAAGCGGCTGCCCCAGGACGGCCGCATCAAGATCAAGATGAAGGTGGAGGACCGGAGCCGCGACCTGGACTTCCGCGTGTCCTGCCTGCCGACCCTCTGGGGGGAGAAGATCGTCCTCCGCCTCCTCGACAAGACGAAGCTCATGCTCGACATGACCAAGCTGGGCTTCGAGGTCGACTCCCTGGAGCGGTTCAAGCGGGCCATCGCCAAGCCCTACGGCATCGTCCTCGTGACGGGGCCGACGGGGTCGGGGAAGACCAACACCCTGTACTCCGCCATCGCGGCGCTCAACAAGCCCGACACGAACATCATGACCGCCGAGGACCCGGTGGAGTTCAACCTGCCGGGGATCAACCAGGTCCAGATCAAGGACCAGATCGGACTCAACTTCGCCGCCGTGCTGCGGTCCTTCCTGCGCCAGGACCCCAACACGATCCTGGTGGGGGAGATCCGCGACTACGAGACGGCGGAGATCGCGGTGAAGGCGGCCCTGACGGGACACCTGGTCCTGTCGACGCTGCACACCAACGACGCTCCGTCCACGGTGTCGCGCCTCGTGAACATGGGCATCGAGCCGTTCCTCGTGGGGACGGCGGTCAACCTGATCCAGGCCCAGCGCCTCATCCGGAGGATCTGCTCCAACTGCAAGGAGGAGGTCAAGGACTTCCCCAGCAAGACACTGATCGAAGTCGGCTTCAAGCCCGAAGAGGTGGGGAGCTTCAAGCTCTTCAAGGGGCGGGGCTGCGGGACCTGCAACGGCACGGGCTACAAGGGGCGCGTCGGCCTGTACGAGGTGATGGAGATCTCCGAGGGAATCCGCGATCTCATCATGGTGGGGGCCACCGCCATCGAGATCAAGAGAAAGGCCCTCGAGGAGGGGATGCTGACGCTGCGCATGAGCGGCCTCGAGAAGATCAAGGCCGGCATCACCACCATCGAGGAAGTGCTCAGGGAGACGGTTCTCTAGGGGGGTCACCGTGGCAGTCAGCCTGCACCAGCTGCTCAAGACGATGACGGAGATGGGAGGGACCGACCTCCACATCACGACGAACTCCCCGCCCCAGATCCGCGTGGACGGGAAGCTGCGGCCGCTGGACCTCCCGCCCCTGACGGCGGTGGAGACCAAGCAGCTCGCCTACAGCGTGCTCACCGACGCGCAGAAGCACCGCTTCGAGGAGAACCTGGAGCTGGACTTCAGCTTCGGGATCAAGGGCCTCGCGCGCTTCCGCGCCAACGTGTTCATGCAGCGCGGCGCCGTGGGAGCCGTGTACCGGACGATCCCCTACGAGATCCGCAGCTTCAAGGACCTGGGCCTGCCGCCGGTGATCGCCCAGGTCTGCGAGAAGCCGCGCGGCCTCGTCCTCGTGACGGGGCCCACGGGCTCGGGGAAGTCCACGACCCTCGCCGCCATGATCGACAAGATCAACGCCGAGCGCCACGAGCACATCCTCACCGTAGAGGACCCCATCGAGTACCTCCACGCCCACAAGAAGTGCGTCGTCAACCAGCGCGAGCTCCACGCCGACACCCACGGGTTCTCCAACGCCCTCCGGGCCGCCCTGCGCCAGGACCCCGACGTCGTGCTGATCGGCGAGATGCGTGACCTCGAGACCATCGAGTCGGCGCTGCGGATCGCCGAGACGGGGCACCTCACCTTCGGGACCCTCCACACCAACTCCGCGGCCTCGACGATCAACCGCGTCGTGGACGTGTTCCCGGCCCACCAGCAGCCCCAGATCCGCGCGCAGCTCTCGCTGGTGCTCGAGGGGATCATGTGCCAGAGCCTGCTGCCGAAGGCCAGCGGCTCGGGGCGCTGCCTCGCGATGGAGATCATGGTCCCCAACGCGGCCATCCGGAACCTGATCCGCGAGGACAAGATCCACCAGATCTACTCGACCATGCAGACCGGCCAGGAGAAGTACGGGATGCAGACGTTCAACCAGGCACTGGCCAGCCTGTACTTCGCCAAGCAGATCACCCTCCAGACGGCTCTTGGGCTGAGCTCGATGCCCGACGAGCTTCAGGACATGATCAACCGCGGCGCCGGCCTGGCGACACCCCAGGCCGGAGGCCGGCCGCCGATGCGGCCCCGCTAGGGCCGGCGTCCAGGAGGAATCCGATGCCTGCTTACGTCTGGAAGGGCAAGACCCGGGACGGCAAGGCCGTGTCGGGCGAGCGGGTGGGCGAGAGCAAGGAAGCCGTCATGGCTCTCCTCCGCCGGGACCAGATCCTGGTCTCGTCGGTCAAGGAGAAGGGCAAGGAAATCGCCCTCCCCAAGTTCGGCGGCGGCGTGCCGGCCAAGGACCTGGCGATCTTCGTCCGGCAGTTCTCCGTCATGATCGACGCCGGCCTGCCCCTGGTTCAGTGCCTCGAGATCCTCGGGAGCCAGCAGGAGAACAAGACCTTCGCGAAGATCCTCCAGCAGACCCGGATGGACGTCGAGGGCGGCGCGTCGCTCGCCGACGCCATGCGCAAGCACCCGAAGGCCTTCGACGACCTGTTCACGAACATGATCGCCGCGGGGGAGGCGGGCGGCATCCTCGACACGATCCTGAAGCGCCTGGCGACCTACATCGAGAAGGCCGTCAAGCTCAAGTCGCAGGTCAAGGGGGCCATGGTCTACCCCACGGCGGTGATCAGCATCGCCGGGATCGTGATCTTCGTCATCCTCTGGAAGGTGATCCCCACGTTCCAGTCGATGTTCGAAGGGCTGGGGGCGCAGCTCCCGCTGCCGACGCGCTTCGTCATCGCGCTCTCCCAGTGGACGGTGCGCCTGGCGCCGTTCATCATCGTCGGGGGGATCGCGTTCGTCTTCCTCTTCAGGCGGTACTACGCGACCTACGGAGGACGGCGCGTCGTGGACCGGGCGGTGCTCAAGGCCCCCATCCTCGGCGTCGTCATGCAGAAGATCGCCGTGGCCCGGTTCTGCCGGACCTTGGCGACGCTCATCTCCTCGGGGGTGCCGATCCTGGACGGCCTCGAGATCACCGCACGCACTTCGGGCAACTCGATCGTCGAGGACGCCATCATGCAGGTGCGAAAGGGCGTCGAGAGCGGCCTCACGATCGCCCAGCCGCTGAAGGAGAGCGGCGTCTTCCCGCCCATGGTCGTGCAGATGATCGCCGTCGGCGAGCAGACGGGGGCCATGGACGCGATGCTCTCGAAGATCGCGGACTTCTACGAGGA
>JACQGI010000032.1 GCA_016199625.1 Acidobacteriota bacterium
AGTGAATCCCGCCTCGGTGGCCCGAGGAGAGGCTTCGCTGCGGAAAACGCACCATCGGCGTCCTCGCTCCGCCATCTCCTTCAAATCGAGCACCTCGGCGGGAGTGAATCCCGCCTCGGTGGCCCGAGGAGAGGCTTCGCTGCGGAAAACGCACCATCGGCGGATCATAACCCGGCGTCGCGCCGGGCGCCCGTCAGTAGTGGCGCAGCGTGAAGGCCAGCCGGACCTCGTCGCCCTCGAGGATCTCGATCGTGACGCTGCTGTCGAGGACGACGTCGGAGAAGAGGACCGTCGAGCTGCCGTCGCCGTCGAGTGTCCCCTCGTCGGGAGTGAGGATGTCGCTGCTCCCCGACGAGCGTCGCCATTGGAGATGCGCCCCGTCCGTGTGGGCCGTCACGGAGAACTGGACGGAGCGCGTGGTGTTGAAGGCGACGGGGCAGGACTGGTTCACCGTCACGGCGTTCAGCTCGAGGCACTGGCCGGACGGGGGCGACGTGGGTCGCGTGATCGTCAAGGCGCAGTTGCCCGCCGCGGTCGCCGGAGCCCCGCACGTGAGCGGCGTCGGCGTGGGGCTGGGTGAAGGCGACGGGGACGGAGACGGGCTCGGGGACGGGGACGGTGACTCGCTGGGCGAGGGCGAGGGAGACGGCGAAGGGGATGCGGAAGGCGAGGGCGACGGGCTCGGGCTCGGCGAGCCCGACGTCTGGACGATGACCTGGACGGTGGCCGTCGCCGAGGACGTACCCTCCCGCGCCGTCAGCGTGTAGGTCGTCGTCCAGCCCGGCTGGATCTGCTTCGATCCCTTGAGGGTCACGGCGCCGACGCCGTTGTCGATCTCGACCTTCTCGGCGCCCTCGACGTCCCAGGCCAGGGTCACCGCGGTGCCCGGCGTGATCTGCTCGGGCGCGACCGTAAAGCGCTGGATGGAAAGGCCGTCGGGCTCGGTCAGCCGATCGACGAGGCTGCAGGCTGTGAGGGTCGTCACGAGGAGCGCCGCGATCCAGACGCGGGGGATCCGGATTCGCCAGAAGAAGGCCATGCACCCCTCTACAGAAAACATAGCAATGGTAGAGGGTTGCCCTGCAAACGTCAAGTAAAACTTTAGCTCTCTTCCTCCTCGGCCCGCGGTTCGGACGCGTTCGTGGGCTCGTGCTCTGGCGTGCCTGCCTCTCCCTCCGCCAGCGGCACGTCGACCGGGCGTGGCGCGTCGATGGCCTTCTTGAGCCCGGCGACGTCCACCTCCTCCCCCAGGACCTCAGCGAACTCCTCGATCTTGGGAAGCTCCGAGAGGCCCTTGAGGCCGAAGTGCAGCAGGAACTCCTTGCTCGTGCCGTAGAGGATCGGCCGGCCCACGACCTCCTTGCGCCCCACGATGCGGATGAGGCGCTTCTCGAGGAGCGTCTTCAGGACTCCGCCGGACTTCACGCCGCGCAGCTCGATGATCTCCGGCAGGGTGACGGGCTGCTTGTAGGCGATGACCGCGAGGGTCTCGAGGGCCTGGATCGAGAGCCGCGTGGGCGACTTGGGGTCGAGGAGCTCCCGGACCCAGTCGTTGTACTCGGGGCGGGTGGTGATCTGATACCCGCCCGCGACCTCGACGAGCTGCAGACCTCGCCCCTCGCGGGAGTAGTCGGCCTCGAGCTCCTCGAGGGCGGGCTTCCAGTCCTCGGTGGCGACGCCCGCGAGCACCTGCCCGATCTCCCGCGGGGTGAGGGGCTGCGGCGATGCGAAGATCAGCACCTCCAGGATCGCCCGCAGCTCCACCGCAGACAACGTGGGCCCCTCTTCGGGTTGCGCCTCGACGCCCTCGGTCGATCGGTCGGCGCCGTCGGCCGACTCCCCGGCGCCCCGCGGGTCCCCTCCCGCTCCGTCCGTGGTCTCTTCCTCGTCCCTCTCGTCCATCCTCTTCGCTCTCTCTTGTTTCCTCTGTGTCCCTGTGCCTCTGGCCGCTACACCGCCGGCCGCGGCGCGCCCGGTTCCGCCGGCCCCACCGGCCGGAAGATCCGGATCGCTCCGAAGATCCCGCGCTGGTACACCTTGATCTGCTTCAGCCGGATCAGCTCGAGGAGCGCCAGGAACGTCACGATCATGTCGGGCTTGGTGGCCTGCGTCTCGAAGAGGGCCACGAACTCGACCGACTGCCCCTCGAGGACGAGGGCCAGGATCTCCTCCATCCGCCGCTCGACGCTCTTGCCCTCGGGAGCCACCTCGTGGGCCAGGAGGGTCTTGCGCCGGTCGAGGAGCTCCTTGAAGGCGCTGATGAGGTCGAAGAGGCCGGCCTCGAGCATCTCCTCGCCGGAGTCGTCGAAGGCGGGCAGGACGGTGTCCGGGCGGGTCCACGTCGCGGCGCGGATCTGCGCCTGCTGGTGGAGGACCCCGGCGGCCTCCTTGTAGCGCTGGAACTCGAGGAGCCGCTGGACGAGCTCCTCGCGCGGGTCCACGTGCTCCTCCTCGCCCTCTGCCTCGGTGGGATCCACGGGGACGAGCATCTTGGACTTGATGTGGATGAGCGTCGCCGCCATGACCATGAACTCCCCCGCCACGTCGAGGTTCAGCTCCTTCATGAGCTCCAGGTACTCCATGTACCGGCGCGTGATGGGCGCGATGGGGATGTCGTAGATGTCGATCTTGTCCCGCCGGATCAGGTACAGCAGCAGGTCGAGGGGCCCCTCGAAGAGCGGGAGCTGGATCCTCGGCGCGTCCTCCGGGAGCGTGGACTCCACGTCGGGAGGGATCGCGATCGGCTCGGCAGGCGCGGCGGGCTCGGCCTCGGGCAGGGGTGCTCCGGCGTCCATGGCCTCCTCGTCCTCGGGCCGGTCGCTCACGACGAGGCGTCGTAGCGGATCTTCATGGCCGCCCGCACCTCGTCCATCGTGGCGCGCGCCGTCTCGCGGGCGCGCTTGCCCCCCTCCCGGAGGACGTCCCATACGGTGTCCGGCCTCCGCGCGTACTCGGGGCGCCGGGAGTGGATCTCCTTCATCCGCTCGAGAAGATGGTCCGTCAGACGGCCCTTGCAGTCGAGACAGCCGATCCCCGCGGTCCGGCAGCCGTCCGCAGCCCATGCCCGCGTCTCGGGCGGCGAGAAGGCCTCGTGGAGGTCGAAGACGGGGCAGACCTCGGGGTTGCCGGGATCCGTGCGCCGCTTGCGCGCGGGATCGGTCACCATCGGCTTGAGCTTCTGCCGAACCTCCTCGGGCGCGTCTTTGAGGAACACCGCGTTGCCATACGACTTGGACATCTTCCGCCCGTCGGTGCCGGGCATCCGCGGCGTCTCGGTGAGGAGCGTCTTCGGCTCGGGGAACACGGGGCCGTACAGGTTGTTGAAGCGCCGGACGATCTCGCGGGTCAGCTCGATGTGCGGGGCCTGGTCCTCGCCCACCGGGACGGCGTCCGCCTTATAGATGACGATGTCGGCCGTCTGGAGCAGGGGGTACCCCAGGAAGCCGTACGTGGACAGGTCGCGGTCGCTGAGCTGCTGTTGTTGCTCCTTGTAGCTCGGAACCCGCTCGAGCCACGGGACCGGGACGACCATCGAGAGCAGGAGGTGCAGCTCGGCGTGCTCGGGCACGTCGCTCTGGACGAACAGCGTCGCCCGTTCCGGATCGAGGCCCGCCGCCAGCCAGTCGATGGCCACCTCGAGGATGTTCTCGGCGATGGGCCCGGGGTTGGCGTAGTCGGTCGTCAGGGCGTGCCAGTCCACGATGGCCCAGTAGCAGTCGTAGCTGTCCTGGAGCCGCACCCAGTTGTCGAGCGCGCCCGTCAGGTGCCCCAGGTGCAGGGGCCCCGTGGGGCGCATGCCGGAGAGGATGCGGGGTCGGCTCATGTCAGAGAGCGGCCCTGATGAGCATCGCCGTTAGAGGATCGATGACCAGATTCATGAGCCCCAGGTTGAAGTTGATAATGACGAACAGCATGAGGATGACCATCCCGTAAGGCTCCATGACCCGGTCGTAAGCCTCTCCCATCGATCGCGGAAGGCCCCAGGAGGCGACCTTTGAGCCGTCGAGAGGCGGGATGGGGACCAGATTGAACAACGCCAGGGCGACGTTCATCTGGATGCCGGCCAGGATCAGGCGCAGCCCTGGGTTCATGCTGTTGCTTGCCATGCCCGCTTGAAGGCCTACGAAGAGGGCGACGGTGAACACGAAAGCGAGCAGCACGTTCGACAACGGGCCGGCGGCAGCCACTGCGACGTGTCCCTGCGCCAGGCTGACATCGCGCCGAAAGTTGCCGGGATTGTATGGTGTTGGCTTCGCCCAGGCGAGCAGTGGGATCCCGCCCCAGAAGATCTGCAACATCGGCATGAGGATGGTCCCAATGGGGTCGATATGGGCAATTGGGTTCAGATTGATGCGTCCCTCGCGGCGGGCCGTCTCATCTCCCATCCGAAGAGCAGCCCAGGCATGGGCAGACTCGTGGAAGGACACGCTGAAGAGCAGCGCCACATAGTACGTGAGCCCGAGAGCAATATCCTGGACCGTCACGGAGATGGTCCTCCTCCCGAAGAACCCCGGATGGTAGCACAGCCCGCCTCGGCAACGATCGCGTCACGGCCGCTCGGCGCCCTCCTCGGCCGCGGCCAGCTCGGCCAGGAACTCCGGGTGGACTGCGACGCCGCGTTCCCGCGCCGCCTCGGCGTGGCGCCGGGCGCCGGCCACGTCGCCGTCCCTGAAGAGAAGCACGGCGAGGTTGTTGTGGGCGGCGCCGTCCTCCGGCCGCAGGGCGACGAGGCGTCGGTACGCCTCTCGTGCGTCGGCCTTGCGGCCCGTGGCGAGATACAGGTCCGCGAGCCCCGAGGCCATCGCGGCGTCCCGCGGGGCCCGGCGCACCGCCTCCTCGAAAGCAGCGACGGCCGGCGCGGTGTGCCCTCCTGCCACGCGGGCGCGACCGAGGTGGTGCCACAGACGCGCTTCGCTGGGGGCGAGGGCCACAGCGGACGCGAAGGACGCCGTGGCCTCGTCGGCTCTGCCGAGGGCCAACAGCGCCGCGCCCAGGGCCTCGTGGGCCTCGGCCAGAGTCGGCTCCTCCGTGACGGCGCGCCTGGCCTCGGGCTCGGCGAGAGCTGGCCGCCCGGCGGCCAGGAGCGCCAGGACCAGGTTCAAACGGGCCTCGACGAAATCGGGGGCGATGGCGAGGGCGCGACGGGCGGCCTCCTCGGCCGCCACCGTGTCGCCGCGCCGTGCCTGGAGCCGCGCGAGGTTCGAAAGGGCCGGAGCGTGAAGGGGGTCCTGCGCGACGGCCCGTCGGTAGGCCTCGACGGCCGCATCCCTCCGTCCCAGCCGGTCCAGCGCGATGGCGAGATTGAAGCGGGCCTGCACCTGACCGGGTCTGCGGCGCAGCACCTCCTCGTACGCCTCCAATGCCTCGTCCAAGCGCCCGAGACGGCGGAGGGCGATGCCGCGCACGTTCAGCGCCTCCACGTCGCCGGGCACGCGGCCGAGGATCTCGTCGCAGGCGGAAAGGGCCTCCCCGGGTGCCCCCCGCTCGAGGGCGATCTGGGCGAGGAGGAGCCGCGCCTCCACCGGAGATCGCGCCAGCGCCTCGCCGTAGAGCGCGGCGGCAGGGGCCAGGGCCTCCTCCGGGAGCGGGAAGAGGTGCGGCGCGAAGCGGCGCCTCCGGTGGAGCGCCAGGAGCCGCCCGGTGAGGTCGTCGATGCCCTCGCCGGGATCCGTCGCGGCGGCGAGCCCGCGCTCCCCCTCCAGGTGGACGGCCCCGAAGACGTGAGCCAGCTCGTGGATCCAGACCCCCCGCCACCGCGCGCGAGCCGGGGCCGCGACGACGAGACGTGCGTCGCGGTACGACGCGAGGCCGCGCACGCCCGGACCCGCCGTCCGGCCCGTGATTCCGGCGACGATTCCCGGGGGCCGGGCCGCCGTCTGCAGGCGGAGCGCGTCGAGGAGGTGCTCGACGGAGCCGCCCTCCGGAGCCCAGGTCACGACCGCCGCCAGGGAGAAGCGCAAGCCGAAGGGCCCGAAGAGACGCTCGGCCTCGCCCAGGGCCCGCTCCACCTCGTCGCGCCACGACGGCCTGCTGCGGAACGAGGGGTCGACGGCGAACACCACCGGCACGTCGCGCGGCTCCGGGGCGCCGGCCCCGAGGAGCCACGCGGCCGCGAGCCAGGCGCTCATGTCCTGTCGAAGTGGGCGCGGACCTTCGCGGCCGTGGCGGGGCCCACGATGGCGGCCAGCTCGGGCTCGGCGGCCGAGCGCACGCCCCGGACCGACCCGAAGCGCGACAGCAGCTTCCGCCGTTTGGCCGGGCCGACGCCCGGGATGTCGTCCAGCTCCGAGCGCAGCGTCCGCTGCGCACGCGCCTTGCGGTGGAAGCCGATGGCGAAGCGGTGGGCCTCGTCGCGGATGCGCTGGACGAGCTGGAGCACCGGCGAGGAGCGCGGAAGGGCCAGGGCGTCGTCGCGCCCGCGGACGAAGAGCAACTCCTCTTTCTTGGCCAGGCTCGCCACCGCCTGCTCTCCGAGGCCCAGCTCCTCGAGGGCCTCGACCGCGGCGCCGAGCTGGCCCTTGCCCCCGTCGACGAGCACGAGGTCCGGCAGGTCCTTCCCCTCCTCGAGAAGACGGCGGTAGCGGCGGCCCACGACCTCGTGCATCGACGCGAAGTCGTCGGGCGCCCCGGTGACCCCCTTGACGCGGAACTTCCGGTAGTCGGACTTCTTCGGCACCGCGTCCTCGAAGGCGACCATGGACGCCACGATGTCCGAGCCCTGGATGTTCGAGACGTCGAAGCACTCGATCCGCCGCGGCTCCACCTCGAGGTCGAGCAGGTCGCGGAGGGCCCGCAGGATCTCCTGGGACTGCTTCCGCGGCTGCCTCCACTCCAGGTCGAAGGCCAGCTTCGCGTTGCGGACCACGAGGTCGAGCAGCCGCACCTTCTCGCCCCGCTGCGGCACGCGGATCCGGACGGCGGCGCCCCGCCGCTGCGAGAGCCACTCCTCGAGCAGCTCCCGGCCGGGAAGGTCCTCCGGGACCAGGACCTCCCGCGGGACGTAGCGTCCGTGGGCGTAGTACTGCTGGAGCGAGGAGGAGAGGAACGCGCCGGGCTCCGTGATGCGGTCGAGGAGGAAGCCCTCTCGCGCGACCACCTTCCCGTCGCGCACGGAGAAGATCTGGAGCGCCGCGCGCCCCCCTTCCACGTGGGCCCCGAAGAGATCGCGCTCCTCGATGTCCGTCGTGGTGATCTTCTGCGGCGTCTCGAGCCGCTCGAGGGCGCGGACCTGGTCGCGCAGGCTCGCGGCCTCCTCGTAGCGCTCCTCGGCTGCCGACCGCGCCATCTCCCCCTCGAGCCGGCGCACGACCTCTTCCGTCCGTCCCTCGAGGAACAGCCGCGCGTCCTCGCAGGCCCGACGGTATCGCTCGAGGGAACAGACCTCCGCGACGCACGGGGCCACGCAGCGCCGGATCTGGTACTGCAGGCACGGGCGCGGCCGACGGCCGTCGAGGGTCTCCTTGCAAGAGCGGACGCCGAACACCTTGTGGACGACGGCCGCGGTCTTCCGCCCGAGGCTCGCGGGGATGTAGGGCCCGCCGTAGGCGTTCCCGTCCTCGGCGGGACGGCGCACCACGTGGAGCCGCGGGTACTCCTCGGACAGCGTCAGCTTGAGATACGGGTGGTTCTTGTCGTCCCGGAGGAGGACGTTGAAGCGCGGCTTGTGCCGCTTGATGAGGTTGTTCTCGAGTGCGAGGGCCTCCATCTCCGTGTCGGTCAGGACCAGGTCGAGGTCGGCGATCTCGCCCACCATCTGGTCCTTCCGCGGGTCCTGGAGGCGCGAAGCCTGGAAGTACGAGCGTACCCTGTCCCGGAGGATCCGGGCCTTGCCGACGTAGAGGATCGCGCCCTCCCCGTCCTTGAAGAGGTAGACGCCGGGACGCGCGGGCAGCGACTCGAGCTTCTCGGCGAGGCTCATGGAACCTTTCATTATAGGATCTGCTTCGTGATCACACAGAGGCTCGGGGAGGCGTTCTCGAAGCCGATGGACGCGGTGGTGCGCGCGTTCGCGCGCTTCAGCCCCGACGTCCTCACGATCACCGGCCTCGCCCTGAACGGCGTCGCCTGCGCCTTCTTCGCCATGGCCGGGGGTCACGACTACCGCAGCCCCGACCTCCTCCGGGCGGGCGGGCTCATCGCGCTCCTGGCCAGCGTCTTCGACATGCTCGACGGGCGGGTGGCGCGCCTGCGGGGGCGCGAGACCAAGTTCGGCGCGTTCCTGGACTCGACCATGGACCGCTACTCCGACATGGTCCTCTACATGGGCCTCATGATCCTCTACGCCCGGGTCCATACGACGCCCTTCATGGTGCTCGTCTGGGTGGCGGCCTTCGGGAGCTTCATGACGTCCTACGCCCGAGCCCGTGCCGAGAACCTGATCCCGCGCTGCACCCTGGGCTTCATGGAGCGGCCCGAGCGCATCGTTCTCGTCATCCTGGGCGCGGTCACGAACCACATGGTGGCCGCGCTCTGGATCATCGCGGTGCTGTCCAACGTCGCCGCGGTCCAGCGCATCGTGTATACCTACGTCGAGCTCAAGAGGGGCTGGACCCGCACCGGAGAAGGAGGCGACCGTGGCGTGGAGTGACGGCTCCGAGAGGCTGCGCCGCCGGATCCTCAAGCCGTGGAACTTCAAGGCGTACCTCTGGCTGAAGCTGCCCCTCGCGGCGTGCGCCGGCCTGGGCCTGGAGTCCCTCGACGAGCGCTCCTGCACCGTCCGCCTTCCCGGTGGCTGGCGGACCCAGAACCCCTTCCGCTCGACGTACTTCGCCGCGCAGTGCATGGCGGCGGAGATGGCCACCGGAGCGCCCGCCCTCGTGCTGGCGGCGGGAGCGTCCGGGTCGATCTCGATGCTGCTTCGTGAGGTGCGCGCGCTCTACGGCAAGCGGATCCAGGGCCCGTCGCGCTACGTCTTCGGGGACGTGGCGGGGATGCAGGCCGTCGTGGAGCGCGCGGCGAGCAGCGGCGAGAGCGAGGCGTACACGGGCCGGGTGACGGGCCGCGCGCCCGACGGGAGCGTCGCCTCGGACTTCGAGATCACCTGGTCCTTCAAGCGGCGGGGCTGAGCGTGGCGACGGGGTTCGTCGTGGCCGGCGGCCGGAGCCTCCGGATGGGCCGCGACAAGGCGCTGCTCCCCTGGGGCGACGTCACGCTCCTCGACCACGCCGTGGCGCGTCTTCGCGTCGTCTGCGGTGACGTGCGGATCCTGTCCGGGCCCGAGACCCGGTACGCCGACCGCGGCCTGCCGGTGCTGGTCGACGTCGTGTCCGAAGCGGGGGCCCTGGGCGGCCTGATGACGGGCCTGCAGGCCCTCGCGCACGACGACGCCCTCGGTCTCTTCCTCGCCGTGGATCTCCCGCTCGTCCCCGTGGAGCTGCTCCGCGGCCTCGTGGCGCGCGCCGAGGGCTTCGACGCTGTCGTCCCCGTGACCGCCGGCGGCGCCGACCCGCTGTGCGCCGCCTACCGGCGCACGTGCCTGGCGCCGGTGCGCCGTCGGATCGCGGCCGGCGAGCTGAAGATGACGGCTTTCTGGCCCGACGTCCGCGTCCGCGAGGTCCCCGAGGACGAGCTCCGGGCCTTGGGCGACCCGGGGCGCATGCTCTCCAACGTGAATGGTCCCGAGGATTACGAGGACGTCAGGGAACGGTGACCGGGACGTCGACGTCGGCCGACCCCTTCCGGCACCAGCCCTCGCGCTTCGAGCAGTAGAAGTACGTGACCGTGGCCTTCACGGTGTGGTCTCCCTTCGGCGCGCCGGGCGCCAGGGCGACGGGGAAGGTCACGGGCAGCTTGGTGTCGAGATACTGGGCCGTCTCCGGGTCGAAGGCCGCGACTCGGGTCGGCGCCGGGGGTTGCTTGTCCAGGAGCACGCGCTGCGCGGCATCCAGCTTGAGGCGCGGGGCGGGCTCCTCGTTCAAGCGCACGTCGGGGTCGAGGGCCGCGAAGGACACCGCGATCGCGCCGGGAGCGGTCTTGGTCGGGGCCAGGAACGTCGCGAACAGGCTGAAGTGCTGCGGCGCGGCGAGAACCGCCGGCGCCAGGAGGAGGAGCGAGAGCTTCATGTCTCGATCCTACCAGACTCCCGTCTACTCGGTCTCGGCGGCGAGCCCGCCGTCGCCCCAGACGAAGGGAAGCTGCCAGGCGGCCTCGGTCGCCCCGGGGGATCGGCCGGCCCGGAGGGCGAGGGCGGATTGGAAGGCCTGGTTCGCCTCGGCATCGCGTCCCAGCTCGCGGAGCAGCAGCCCCAGCCGCACCTGGGCATCGGCGTCGGCGGGATCGAGGCGCAGGGCCTCCCGATAGGCCGAGACGGCCTCCTCGCAAAGACCCTTGCGCTCCAGCTCCAGGGCCCGGTTGTAGTGCCACGCCGCCGTCTGCATGAATGGGTGCTCCGCTCGCCGAGGTCCACCCGTCTCGGGGCTCCGATGGGGTTCGGCCCCCAGCAATTCTCCCCCCTGATGCCGAGTAGACCCCGAGTGCAAGGACGAAAACTGTGCTCGGGATCACACGCGGCGGCCCCCGCGGCGTCGACCGGTATAATGGCGCGTTCGGCGTCATGATCCTCGACCTGCAAGAAAGACTCGCAGAGGCGATCCGGCGGGCCGTGCGCGCGGCCTTCGACGCCGACCTGCCCGCCCTCGCCTTCCAGTACCCGCCGCGGGCCGAGATGGGCGACCTGGCCTTGACGGCGCCGTTCGACCTGGCGAAGACGCTCCGGCGGAAGCCCCGCGAGATCGCCGAACGGCTGGCCGCCGAGCTGGGCGCGGCGCCCGGCGTCCGGAAGGCCGAGGTGGCCGGTGGTGGCTACGTGAACCTCTTCCTCGACCGGCCGGCCTTCGCGCGGGAGCTGTACGGGCGCCTCCGCGAGCCACGCCCGGCGGCGCGGATTCCGGGCCGCGTCATCGTGGAGCACACGAGCATCAACCCCAACAAGGCCGCCCACGTCGGCCACGTCCGCAACGCCACTCTCGGCGACACGTTCGTGCGCGTGCTGCGCCATCGCGGCCGCGAGGTCGGCGTCCAGAACTACATCGACGACACCGGCGTCCAGGTGGCCGACGTCGTGGTCGGATTCCTCTCCCTCGAGAAGAAGGGCCTGGCCGAGGTGGAGCGCCTCACCGGGAGGTTCGACTACTACTGCTGGGACCTCTACGCCCGCGTCGGGGACTTCTACGCCGAGGAGGCGGGCCACAAGGCCCTGCAGGGCGAGGCCCTGCACGCCATCGAGGCCGGCGGCAACGAGACCGCGCGTCTCGCGGCACACGTGGCCGCCCGCATCGTGGACTGCCATCTCGCGACGATGGAGCGCCTGGGCATCCGCTACGACCTCCTGGCCCACGAGAGCGACATCCTGCGCCTCCACTTCTGGGAGCGCGCCTTCGAGCTGTTGAGGGCCCAAGGCGCCATCCGCCTCGAGAGGGAGGGGAAGAACGAGGGCTGCTGGGTGCTCGCGATGGAGGACGCGGGCAACGACGAGGACAAGGTCATCGTCCGATCGAACGGGACGGTGACGTACACCGGCAAGGACGTCGCGTACCAGCTCTGGAAGCTCGGGAAGCTGGACCGGGACTTCCGCTATCTCCGCCACCGGACCTACGCCGACGGCCACGTCCTCTGGACGACGACCAGCGACGAGGGCGAGGGCGGTGCCCCGGTCTTCGGCCACGCCAGCACGGTCTACAACGTCATCGACGTGGGCCAGTCCTACCCGCAGCGGGTGGTCAAGGCGGGCGTCGCGGCGCTGGGCCACGGTGACGCCTCGGAGGGCAGCTTCCACCTCGCCTACGAGAAGGTGGTCCTCTCACCCGCCACCGCCCGCGCCCTCGGCTACGACGTCTCCGACGAGCAGACGACGGTGAAGGTCTCCGGCCGCAAGGGGCTGGGCGTGAAGGCCGACGACCTCATCGACGCCCTGGTGGACAAGGCCCGGGCCGAGATCGAGGCCCGCGACCCCGGACGCGATCCCGCCGACCGCGACCGCGCGGCTCGCGACGTCGCCGTGGGAGCCCTCCGCTACTTCCTCCTGAAGTTCGGTCGCACCAAGATCATCACCTTCGACATGGAGGAGGCCCTGGCCTTCACCGGCGAGACCGGACCGTACGTCCAGAACGGCGTCGTCCGCGCCCGGAACATCTTCGCCAAGCTCTCCGCCGAGGGACACGACGTCCCTGAGCTCCTGCAGCGGGCCCGGGCTCTCGACCTCGCGCCGCTCCTGGACGGCGACGAAGGCGCCGAGGTGTGGCCGCTGCTGGTGCTCATGGCCCGGACCGAGGAGGTGGCCGAGCAGGCGGTGCGATCGCAGGAGGTCTCGCTGGTCGCCAAGCACGCCTTCGCCGTGGCCCAGGCCTTCCACGGCTACTACCAGAAGGGCTATTCGGTCCTCTACGCCGAGACGGAAGACCTGCGCGCCGTCCGCACGCTGGTCGTGGACGCGTTCATCCGCCAGATGGAGGGGCTGACCGACCTCCTCGGCATCCCCGTTCCGGAGAGGATGTGACGCGCCCGCGGATCGGCCTGACGCTGGCCTACGACACCGACAACCCGGCTCGGTTCACCGTCCGCGAGGACTACGTCCGGTCGGTCGAGAAGGCCGGCGGCCTGCCCCTGGTCCTCGCCCCTACCTCCCCGGCCGACGTCCCGGACCTGCTCGGCCACTGCCAGGCGCTGATCATGACGGGGGGCTCCGACGTGGACCCCGCTCTCTACGGCCAGGAGCCACACCCCAAGCTCGGCCGGGTCTTTCGCGAGCGGGACGAGTTCGAGATCGCCCTGTGCCGGGAGGCCCTGGAGCGAGACCTGCCGATCCTGGCTATCTGTCGGGGCCATCAGGTGTTAAACGTTGCCACCGGGGGAACTCTGATCCAGGACATCCCGTCCGTTGTATCGGGGGCCGCCGACCACGACCCCCGGACGGAGCGCTGGGAGACGGCGCACGAGGTGCGGATCTTGCCGGGAACGCGGCTTCGGGAGATCCTGGGGAAGGACAGAGTGGCGGTGAACAGCTTCCATCATCAGGCGGTCGGGGACCTGGGCCGGGGCCTCGTGGCCTCGGCCGTGTCCGAGAGCGACCGCATCGTCGAGGGGATCGAGGTCCCGGACCGTCGCTTCGCCGTCGGCGTCCAGTGGCACCCGGAGGGGTTCTGGCGCGAGGAGGAGGGCTTCCACTCCCTCTTCGCGGCCCTCGTCGCCGAGGGCTCGGTCCGGTGATCGCGCCCGCCGCCTTGGCGCTGCTGCTCCTGGGTCCGCCGCCCGGCGGCGAGATCAAGACGGGCGTCCGGTGGGAGAAGAGCTTC
The DNA here is from genome assembly GCA_016199625.1 of Acidobacteriota bacterium. GTDB lineage: Bacteria > Acidobacteriota > Vicinamibacteria > Fen-336 > Fen-336 > JACQGI01. Next base: position 13,290 of record JACQGI010000032.1, read on the forward strand.
GACAGCGCCCTCAAGAAGGCCCGGTCCCAGGGCAAGCCGGTGATGGTGGACTTCTGGGCCGAGTGGTGCGGCTGGTGCCATCGCCTGGACAAGACCACCTACGTCGACCCGCTCGTGGTCCGGCTCTCCGAGGAGTTCGTCCCCGTGAAGGTGAACACCGAGGGCGGGCCGAAGGAGGCCGGCATCGCGCTGCGCTACCTCGTCAGCGACTTGCCCACGATCGCCTTCCTGTCGCCCTCCGGACGCATGCTCCAGAAGATCACCGGGTACCAGGGCCCGGGTCAGTTCCCCCTCACGATGGAAAAGGCCCGCGAGGTAGCCGCGAAGGTCATGGCCTGGGAGGGGGCCATCGATCGGGACTCGAAGGACGCGGCCGCCCTCCTGGGATTGGGGATGCACCTCTTCGACCAGGAGAGCTACGACGACAGCCGGGAGCTCCTCGAGAAGGCCGTGCGGCTCGACGACGCTCTCCCCTCCTCCGACCGCAAGCAGGGGCGGCTGTTCCTCGCCGTCATCCTCAAGAGCTACGACAAGGAGTACTCGAAGGCCGAGCGCCTGCTGAAGCAGGCCCTCTCCCTCAAGCCCGAGAGCGGCTACGACCCCAAGCTGCTCTACGTCCTCGGCAAGACGTACCTCGCCTGGGGCAAGCCCCAGCAGGCGCGCGAGGCGCTCCAGGAGATCCTCCGCGCCCACGCCGACAGCACCCTCGCCGAGAGGGCCCGCGAGACGCTCATCGCCCTCGACCACAAGAAGGATCGCTGAGGCGCCGGCGCCGGCCGCGCGCACGTCAGGGCGCGAGGAACCCGGACAGCAGGCGCGCCGTATCCTCTGGCCGCTCCTCCTGGGGCATGTGCCCGCAGCCGTCCAGGATCACGGTCCTCGATCCGGGGATGGCCTCGCCGAAGCGCGAGGCGTGGGCCACAGGGGCCCACGTGTCCTCGCGCCCCCAGACGACGAGGGTCGACACGTGCAGACGGCCCAGCAGGCCGACGAAGCGCTCGGCCATGGCCTCGCTCCCGGAAGCCACGAGGGAGCGGATGGCCGGGAGCGCCTCGGGCCGCGCCAAGGGCGCGAGGTACTCCTCGACACGCTCGGGCGTCACGCGGCTGTCGTCGTGGAAGACCTGGCGCAGGCCGGTCCGGACGAGCAGCCGCCGGACCGGGAACCGCTGGACGAGGGCGGCCGCCGGAGCCGAGCCCGCGAGGCGGATCAGGAACGGGCGGTCCGCAGCCCGGAGGTTGAACCCGGCGGAGTCCAGGAGGACGAGCCGTTCGACGCGCTCCGGCTGCTGCGCCGCGGTCATGACCGCGACGGCGCCGCCCATGCTGTGCCCGACGAGCGCCGCGCGCGGGACGCCGAGCCGGTCCATGAGACCGAGGACGACACGCGGGTACAGGTCCCACGCGAGGTCCGGCGGCGCCTGCGAGCCGCCGAAGCCGGGGAAGTCGAGGGCCACGACGTCGTGGCGCGGGGCGAGGGCGGGGATCAGGTCCTTCCACGTGTACAGCGAGGCGCCGAAGCCGTGGAGCAGGACCACCGCGGGGCCGGCGCCCTTCCGGACGTAGCGGACCCGCAGGCCCGCCACGGACTCGTGACGCGGGGTGAGGCCGGCCGCGGCCATCCACGCCCCGGTGGGTCCCGGCGGCGCCTCGGGGACGAGGGTGAGGACCGCCAGCGCCGCGAGGACGGCGGCGATCGCCGCGCCGACCCGTCGGAGCCTCACGCGCCGAGGAGGCGTCGCAGCTCGGGCAGCGCGTCCACCAGTGCCTCGTCTCCGGCGGCGTAGAAGCGGGGGATGCGGCGCGGCTGCATCCAGCCCGACTCGCCCATGGCCGGCGCGATGACGAGATCCGCGCCGAGCAGCTCGCTGCGCGTGCGGCCGCGGAGAAGCGTGAGGCCGGCCCGCAGCGCCAGGGCCACGAAGGAGTCGGCCGACGGCCACTTCGTACCGCTGTTGCAGTCCACGGCGACCACGACGCCGCCCTCCCCCGCCATCTCCCGGGCCGGACGCACGGGGATGACCTCGGAGACGCCGCCGTCGTAGAGCCGGCGCCCGTCGAGGAGCATGGGCGGAAAGACGCCGGGGAAGCTGCAGGAGGCCCGCACGGCGTCGCGGAGGTTGCCCTCCTTCAGCAGGACTTTCTGTCCCGTGTCCACGTCGGTGGCCACGACGACCACCGGGCACTTGAGCCCTTCGAAGGCGGCCACGGGCAGGAACTCGTCGATCATCGCGCCGAGCTTCGATCCCGAGAGCAGCCCCCCGCCCCAGCCGCGCACCCACATCCAGGGGTGCAGGCGCGACGCCTGGTCCACGAGGCTGTCGAGGTCGGCCCCGCCCGCCCATGCGGCGGCCACGAGCGCCCCGCCGCTCACGCCGGCGATGCCGGCGACGGGGATCCTCTCGCGGTCGAGGGCCTTCAGCACGCCGGCGTGGGCCGCGCCGTGGCCGCCGCCGCCGGAGAGGGCCAGGTACAAGGGCCTCATGGCCGGGCCTGGTCGGGTCGCTGGACGGTGGCGAGGGAACGTCGAGGCATGGGGGTCACACGGGCGCCGAAGCGTGGATCTCCTGCAGCGTGACGAGGTCGATCGCGCGCTCGCGGAGGGCACGGATCGCCCGCACCATGGCCGCCGTTGCGGTGAGGGTCGTCACGCACAGCACCCCGTGGACCGTCGCGCTCTTGCGGATGGCCCCGTCGTCGTAGAACGACTCGCGGCCCAGGGGCGTGTTGAAGACGATCTGGATCTTCGCGCTCCGGATGAAGTCCACGACGTTGGGCCGCCCCTCGTTGACCTTGTACACCATCTCCGCCGGGACGCCGTGGGCGTTCAGGAACTCGGCGGTCCCGCGGGTGGCGAGGATGCGGAAGCCCATCTCGTGGAGCTCCCGGGCGTGGGGCAGGACGCCGCCCTTGTCGTAGTCGTTGACGCTCACGAAGACGGTCCCCGACGTCGGGATCGTGACCCCCGTGGCTTCGGTCGCCTTGGCGAAGGCGATCCCGAAGTCCTCGGAGATCCCCATGACCTCGCCGGTGGACTTCATCTCGGGCCCGAGGAGGATGTCCACGCCGGGGAACTTCACGAAGGGGAAGACCGACTCCTTCACGAAGGTGCGGTGCACCTCGAGGTCGCGGGTGAGCCCCTGCTGGGCCAGGCTGCGGCCCGCCATGATGCGGGACGCCACCTTCGCCAGGGGTACGCCGGTCGCCTTGCTCACGAACGGCGTCGTGCGGGAGGCGCGCGGGTTGACCTCGATGACGTACACGACGTCGTTCTTGACCGCGTACTGGGCGTTCATGAGCCCTCGGACCTGCAGGGCCAGGCCCAGCTTGCGCGTGTACGCGCGGATGGTCTGGAGGTGCGGGGGCGCGATCTTGTAGGTCGGCAACACCATGGCCGAGTCGCCGCTGTGGATCCCCGCCTCCTCGATGTGCTGGAGGATCCCGCCGATCACCACGCGCTCGCCGTCACCCAGGGCGTCCACGTCCACCTCGTAGGCGTCCTCGAGGAAGCGGTCCACGAGAATCGGGTGCTCGGGAGAGGCCTTGACCGCCTCCCGGACGTACTCCTCGAGGTGGTCGGCGTCGTAGACGATGGCCATGGCCCGCCCGCCCAGCACGTAGGAGGGCCGGACGAGGACGGGGTAGCCGATCCTGCCGGCCACGGCCTTCGCCTCCTCGAGGGAGGTGGCCGTGCCGCTCTCGGGCTGGGGGATGCCCAGCTCGGACAGGAGCGCGCTGAAGCGCTTGCGGTCCTCGGCCAGGTCGATCATGTCGGGGCTCGTGCCGAGGATGCGCACCCCGGCCCGGTGGAGCGGCAGCGCGAGCTTCAGGGGCGTCTGGCCTCCGAACTGGATGACGACCCCCTCGGGTCCCTCGAGCTCCACGACGTTCATCACGTCCTCGAAGGTGAGGGGCTCGAAGTACAGGCGGTCCGAGGTGTCGTAGTCCGTCGAGACCGTCTCGGGGTTGCAGTTGACCATGATGGTCTCGTACCCCTCCTCCTTGAAGGCGAAGGAGCCGTGACAGCAGCAGTAGTCGAACTCGATCCCCTGGCCGATGCGGTTGGGGCCGCTGCCGAGGATCATCACCTTCTTCCGGTCCGTCGGCTCGGCTTCGCACTCCTGCTCGTAAGTCGAGTAGAGGTACGGCGTGTGGGAGACGAACTCCGCGGCGCAGGTGTCCACGCGCTTGTAGACCGGCACCATCCCCTCGGCCTTGCGGCGGGCGCGGACCTCGAGCTCCGTGGAGCCCGTGAGCCCGGCGATCCCTGCGTCGGAGAACCCCATCCGCTTGGCCTCCCGCAACAAGGGTGTCGGCAGCTCGGCCAAAGGCGGCCAGGCGGCGGCAGGACGGCCCGGTTGGCGGGCGGGGTCATCTCGACCCCATCGGGGGTGCGGCGCAGCACCCCCCAGCTCCAAATCGACGATCTGCTGCATCTGGTCGAGGAACCAGGGGTCGATCCCCGTCATGCGGTGGATCTCCGCGTGGGACCAGCCCAGGTCCAGGGCCCGCTTCACGTAGAAGATCCGGTCTGGGTCCGGGGTGAGGAGCTTCTCCCTGATCCGGCCGTCCTCGAGGTCCGTGCGGGTGAATCCGGCGGCTCCGATCTCGAGGCCGCGGAGCCCCTTCTGGAGCGCCTCCTTGAACGTGCGGCCGATGGCCATCACTTCCCCGACGGACTTCATCTGGGTCCCGAGCACCGGGCTCGCGTCCCGGAACTTCTCGAAGGCCCATCGCGGGAGCTTGACCACGACGTAGTCGAGGACGGGCTCGAAGGAGGCCGGCGTCACCCGGGTGATGTCGTTCTTGATCTCGTCGAGGTGGTAACCGATGGCCAAGAGAGCCGCGATTTTCGCGATGGGGAACCCCGTGGCCTTGCTGGCGAGGGCCGAGGAGCGGCTGACCCGAGGGTTCATCTCGATGACGACCATGCGGCCCGTCCGCGGGTCCACGGCGAACTGGATGTTGGATCCGCCCGTCTCGACGCCCACCTCGCGGATGATCTTGCGCGAGGCGTTCCGCATGGCCTGGTACTCGCGGTCGGTGAGCGTCTGGGCAGGGGCGACGGTGACCGAATCCCCCGTGTGGATCCCCATCGGGTCGAAGTTCTCGATGGAGCAGATCACCACGAAGTTGTCGGCCCGGTCCCGCATCACCTCGAGCTCGTACTCCTTCCACCCGAGGACCGACTCCTCCACGAGGACCTCGTGGATGGGCGAGAGGTCGAGACCGCGTGAGGCGATCTCCTCGAACTCGTCCATGTTGTAGGCGATCCCGCCCCCGCTGCCGCCCAGGGTGAACGAGGGGCGAATGACCGCGGGGAGCCCGGTCAGGTCCACGATCTTCCGGGCCTCGGCGAGGTCCTTGCCGAAGCCGCTACGGGGCACGTCGAGGCCGATGCGGCCCATGGCCTCCTTGAAGAGCCGGCGGTCCTCCCCCACCTCCACCGCCCGGCGCGAGGCCCCGATCAGCCGGATGCCCAGCCGGTCGAGGACGCCGCGTCGCGACAGCTCCACGGCGAGGTTCAGCGCCGTCTGCCCCCCGACGGTGGGCAGCACCGCGTCGGGACGCTCGCGTTCGAGGATCTTCTCCAGGACCTCGGGAGTGAGCGGCTCGACGTACGTGCGGTCGGCGTACTCCGGGTCCGTCATGATCGTCGCCGGGTTGGAATTCACCAGCGAGACCCGGAGCCCCTCCTTCTTGAGGACCTTGATGGCCTGCGTGCCCGAGTAGTCGAACTCGCAAGCCTGTCCGATGACGATGGGGCCGGACCCGATGACGAGGACGGAACGGATCGAGGAATCTCTTGGCATCCGAGCAGGTGATTCTACCCCAGCAGGCTCCGAAAGCCCGCCGGCGGGTGGGCGACGGCCGCGGGGGCCCGTAGAATGGCCTCCCCGCGACATGAGACAGCTCCCGGTCGGAGGGCGCCTGGCCTGGACGCTGGTCCTGGCCTTGGCGTTCCTCGCGGGCCTCGTGCTCCTGCTGCCGCTCCCGCCGCGCCCGCTCGAGGCGCAGCTCGACCCGTCGTGGCAGGTGGCCCTGCACGTCCTCTTCCGTGCGGGGAGCCGCTTCGGCCTGCACGTCCACTGGAAGACGGGCCTCACGGGCTATGCGGCGTTCCAGGTCCGGGCCGCCCGGGGCGCGTTGGTCTCCGCGCGCCACGGCCGCGGGAGGTGCGCTTCCTGCCGCTCGCCGACGCCGTGTGCCGCACGGGGGCCACCGTGCAGCTGCCCCAGGTTCCCGACCTCGTGTGGGCTCGCCTCGACCTCGGCGCCACCCTCGGCGGGCGGCTTCTGGGCCTTCTCTGGAAGCCGCCGCGCGTCGACATCGAGGTGAAGACCCGCGACGGCGGCACCAGGACCTACCGCCTGGTGCCCGAGCTGGCGCGGGCCGGCTTCCTCCTTTCGCCGTGCGTCGGCGACCGGGCCGCCTTTGCGCTGGTGTCGGCCGGCGCGGACGGGGAGGCGCTCTCCGGGTCCCGCGTCGAGAGCTTCCGCGTCTCCTGCCGATCGGACGCCTGGTGCTACCGCGACACGTTCGCCCTCTCGCTGTCGAGGCTGTATCCCCACGTGCTGTACGTCTGCGAGAGGCCGTAGGGGCTCAGGCGCGGGAGCCGTGGGCCTCCATCATGCGGACGAACTCGGCGAAGAGGTAGTGGCTGTCGTGGGGTCCGGGGCTTGCCTCGGGATGGTACTGCACCGAGATCACCGGCAGGTCGCGATGGCGGAACCCCTCGACGGTGCCGTCGTTGAGGTTGACGTGGGTCTGGACGAACTCGGGCCGGGCGAAGAGCGAAGGGTCCACGGCGAAGCCGTGGTTCTGCGACGTCACCTCCACCTGGCCGGTCTGCAGGTTCTTGACCGGATGGTTCGCGCCGCGGTGGCCGAACTTGAGCTTGAAGGTCTTCCCTCCGCACGCCAGGCCGAGGATCTGATGGCCGAGGCAGATGCCGAAGACGGGAAGGCCCCGGTCCATGAAGGCTTTCGACGCCTCGATGGCGTAGGTCACGGGCTCGGGGTCACCGGGCCCGTTGGAGAGGAAGACGCCGTCGGGGCCGAGGCTCAGGGCCTCGGCCGCGGTGGTGGTGGCGGGCACGACGGTGACGTCGCATCCGGCGCGGCCGAGCATCCGGAGGATGTTCTGCTTCATCCCGAAGTCGTAGGCCACGACGCGGAACCGCCCGGGCCGCCCCTCGGTGGTCTCGAAGCGGTAGGGCACGGGGCACGTGACCTCGCGGGCGAGGTCGGCTCCGACCATCGAGCGCGAGGCCCCGGCACGCGCCACCAGGGCCTCGCCGTCGAAGACGCGGGTCGAGAGGACCCCCCGCTTGGCCCCGTGGGTGCGCAGGTGGCGGGTGAGGGCGCGGGTGTCGATCTCGCTGATGCCCACGATCCCGTGGTCGTCGAGATAGCGGTGCAGCTCCCCCGAGGCGCGCCACGACGACGCCATGGTGGACGCCTCGCGCACGACGAACCCCGCCACCTGGGGCCGTGCCGACTCCACGTCCTCCGGGTTCACGCCGTAGTTCCCGATGTGGGGATACGTCATGGTGACGATCTGGCCGGCGTACGAGGGGTCCGTCAGGACCTCCTGGTAACCGCAGAGAGCGGTGTTGAACACCACCTCGCCCGTCGCCTCCCCTTCCCGACCGAAGGACCGACCCTCGAAGACGAGGCCGTCCTCCAGCGCCAGGACGGCACGCGCACCGCTCATGCTGTCTCCTTCCCCTCCATGATCCTCTACTCCGCCAGGCGCGTCACAGCGTCCAGGTCCTGGTCGTTGCCGATGAGGACGAGGATGTCGCCGTCCGCGACGGCGTAGCTGGCGCCGGGGGCGAGGTCCAGATCACCCCCCCGCTTCACGGCCACGACCAGGGTCCGGTACCGCTTCCGGATGTCCAGCTCTCCAAGGGTCTTCCCGCGGAAGGCCTTCGGCGCCGCGATCTCCACGAGGCTGAACCCGACGCCGATGGGCAGGTACTCCAGGATCGACCGCGTGCCGAGGGCGTTGGCCACGCGCAGAGCGGTATTCCTCTCGGGGTGGACGACCTCCGTGGCACCGATGAGCCCCAGGATCTTCCCATGGTCCTCCGACACCGCCTTCGCCACGATCTTCTTGATCCCCATCTCCTTGAGGTAGAGGGTCACCAGGATGCTGGCGTCCATCCTCTCCCCCAGGGAGACGACGACGGCATCGCAGTCGTCGATCCCGAGCGCCTTGAGGGTCTCGGGGTCCGTGCAGTCGGCCACGATGGCCTGGGTCGTATGGTCGCGGAGGTCCTGGACCTTGTCCTTGCCGGCGTCGATCCCCACGACCTCATGGCCCTTCTCGTAGAGGGTCCTGGCCACGTGGCTCCCGAACTTCCCGAGCCCGATCACCGCGAAGCGCATGCCTCAGCCTACCCCACCATCACGTTCTCTTCTGCGTAGCGGAAGCGCCTCGGCGGGCGCGCCCGGCCCGCGGCGAACGCCACCGTGAGCGGCCCCAGCCGCCCGACGAACATGAGGACGATGAGGATCGCTTTTCCGGCCGGCGTGAGCTGCGGAGTCAGGCCCGTGGAGAGGCCGACGGTGGCGAAAGCCGACACGGTCTCGAACATCAGAGACAGGAAGCGCGGCTCGGCGGCGTCGTGGGGCGCCGCCCCCTGCTCGGTGACCACCAGGAGCATCAGGGCCCCCGACGCGAGGACCCACGAGACCAGGGTGACCGAGAGCGCGCGGTCCATGACGGTGTGCGGGACGGTCCTCCCGAAGAGGAACGCCCGCCCGCGTCCCGCCCACCGCGCTCTCACGAGGCCGACCAGCAATCCGAGCGACGTCGTCTTGATACCGCCCGCGGTGGAGCCCGGCGAACCCCCGACGAACATCAGCAACACCGTGAAGAACAGCGTCCCCGCCGCGGCCCGGCCGTAGTCCACGGTGTTGAAGCCGGCGGTGCGTGGCATGACGGAGTGGAACCAGGAGACGAGCAGCTTCTCCCCCCCCGGGACGTCCCGGAGGAGGTTCCCCCACTCGAGGCCCAGGAATCCCACGGTCCCCAGCGCCAGCAGCCAGGCCGTCACGGTCGAGACGAGCTTCGCGTGGAGGCTTAAGGCCGGCGGCCTCCGGCCCCGGATCCGGAGCGCCACCTGGTCGCGCAGCTCCATGTTCACGAGGAAGCCGAGCCCCCCTACGACGACCAGGGCCGTCACCACCAGGTTGACCGGGACGTCGCCCCGGTAGCGCGCCAGGCTGTCGGAGAAGACGGAGAAGCCTGCGTTGCAGAATGCCGAGACCGCGTGGAACAGGGCGAGGTAGAGCGCTCGGGCCGCCGGGAATTCGCTCCGCCAGCGAACCCACAGGCACAGGGCCCCCGCGACCTCCACCGTCACCGTGAAGACGAGGATGTATCGGACCAGCTTGCGGAGCTCGGCGGTGGGCGAGTGGTGCAGCGAGTCCTGGATCACCATCCGATCCTGGAAGGAGATCTGCCGCCCCAGGGCCAGGGCCACGAACACGGCGAAGGTCATGATCCCGAGGCCGCCCGCCTGGATCAGGGCCAGGATCACCCACTGGCCGAACAGGCTGAAGCGCGTTCCAGTGTCCACCACCGTGAGGCCCGTGACGCACGTGGCCGAAGTGGCGGTGAAGAGCGCGTCCAGGAAGGAGACGGGCATGCCCGTCGAGGAGACCGGTGCGCTGAGCAACACCGCGCCCGCCAGGATCGCCCCTCCGAAGCTCGCCACCAGGACGGCCGAGGGATGGAGCTGTCCGAGGCGCACCCTCAGTGGATGACGCCGAGCTTGGACACAGGCCAGAACCGGAAAAGGGCCTTGCCGTAGACGTACTTCTCCGGCACCTCGCCCCAGCTCCGACTGTCGTTGCTGCTCTTCCGATGGTCCCCGAGGACGTAGTAGTACCCCTTGCTCACCTCGTGGGCAGGATGGCTCTTGTCGTCACGGAACTGGCCGCTCAGGTAGTCCTCGCGCACCCGCATCTCGTTGACGTAGAGGACGCCGCGCCGCACCTCGACCACGTCGCCCGGCAGCGCGACCACGCGCTTGATGAACGACACCGCCGGGTCCCGTGGGTACCAGAACACGACGACGTCGCCCCGCTCCACGGCGCGGAACCGGTACACGAGCTTGTTGACCACGATCCGCTCGCCGTCCTCGAGGAGCGGAAGCATGCTGGTCCCCTGGACACGGAAGGCCTGGGCCACGAAGCTGATGAGGAAGTAGCAGAAGAGGGCCGCCACGGAGAGGTCGTGGACGAGCTCCCAGAGGGCGCGGAGCACCTGCCTCTGGGACGACTCCCGTGGCGCGGCGAGAGCGCTCGCCCGCTCGACGACGAGGGGCTCGCCGACGATGGGCTCGGCGCCCGAGGGCTCCACTCTCAGGCCCTCTCCCGACGCGTCACGCGCGTCCCGGCGATCCTGTCGTGCAGGCCGAAGAGCAGGCCGAGCCCGAGCGGCAGGCCGGCGATCACGCAGCCGAGGAGCCGCACGACGGCCCGTCCCGGGCCCACCGGGAACACGCCGTCCGTCCCCTCGACGGCCAGATCGAAGAGCGCCTTGCCGGGCGTCGCTCCCCGCACGCCCCAGAAATAGACGTAGTAGCCTCCGCAGAGGGTGAGGGCCACGAGGAAGACGATCACGGAAACGAGGATCGGCAGGAAGCCGACGTCCGGCGGCCACTGCTGGGCGCCCCAGTAGAACAGGAGTGGGGCGACGAGCACCAGCAAGCCGACGGCCACGAGCGCCGCATCCACCGCCGCGGCCACGACCCGCCGGCCGACGTCCGCCGGAGCCGACACGGCGGCCGAGCGGTGGGCCCGCTCGACTACCCGGGCTTCCGACGGCCGCCACGCGCCGTCGCTGCGCGCCGGCGACCGCTCGGCCGGAGTGAGGCGCGGGGCCGGTGTGGGGCGCCGGGCAGGCCCCGCCGGGGCGGGCTCGGCCTCGGCCGCCCGGCCCTCGGGCGGGCGGTCCGGCTCCGCGGCGGGAGCCGGCGGGGGCGCGGGCTCGGGGACGCGAGGCGGCTCGACGGCTGCCGGCGCGGGGCGCGGTGGCTCCGGCATCGCGGCCGGGGGCGGCGCGGGACGCGGAGCCTCGGCGGGCAGCGCCGAGCCCAGGGCGGCGACGAGGGGCTCGACGGCCTTGCCCATGGCGTCCGCGGCTCCGGTGGCCGAGCCCGCGGGCTCGTCGGCCTCGCGAGACGCCACGGCACCGGCCGCCTCGGAGGCGGCGTCGTCCTCGGACCCCGGGCGCCCACCGCGGGCCGCGTCCTTCGCGAGCGGCGTGCCGCACGCGTTGCAGAACCGGGCCGGCATGGGCACCGCCGTGCCGCAGGCCGTGCACAGCACCCGGGGCGGAACGTGGGGCGCCACCTGAGCCCCGCATTGCCGGCAGAAGACGTCGCCCTTGCGGTAGTCGGCGTTGCAGTTGGGGCACTGGAGACGCGCCGACGAGGGGTGCTGGACGACCTTGCTGCCGACCTCCTCCACGTCGGGGTCGTCGCGGAACAGCAGCCGGGCCGTCCCGATGGCCACGAGGTCCCCGTCGCGGAGGCTCCTCTCGCTCACGCGGTCGCCGTTCACCAGGGATCCGTTGCTCGAGTTGCAGTCGCGAAGGTAGTACTGACTGCCGCGGAGCTCGATGACCGCGTGGCGGCGCGACACCATGGCGTCGGGCAGCACCAGGTCGTTGGACGGGTCGCGGCCGACCGAGAGCAGCGTGCGCGGGAGCGGGATCTCCCGGCGCGACGAGGAGGTCGGGTTGACGATGAGCTTCGCCATGAGGGCTAGCCCGCCCGGAACGTCTGCTTGAACGTGATGCGGACCTTGACCTTCACGCCCTTCTTCACCGCCGGCGAGTACTTCCAGGCGCGGATGGCCGCCATCACGGCCTCGTCCACGATCCTGCCGCCGGACTCCACGATCTTCAGCTCGGTCACCTCGCCGGCCTCGGTGACCACGAAGGACACCGACGACGAGACGGCCTCCCCCGAGCGCAGCTTCGGGGCGTTGTCGGGGTACGACGCCGACGAGCCCGAGGCCTTCTTCGCCGGCGTGTCCACGTCGGCCGGCGTGTTGAGGTAGACCTTCGTCGTGTCCACGGTGTCTGCCGGTGGCGTGGGGGTCGCCTTCACGATCGCCCGGAGCTGCGCGTCGACCCTGGCGCGCTTGCCCGTCTCCACTCGCACGCTCCCCGCCTGGGGCTCGTAGCCGTCCTTGGCGATCACGTACTGGTGGCTGCCCACGCGGAGCCTGAAGTCCGTGAGGGGCGTCTGCCCCACCTTCGCGCCGTCCAGGGTCACGGTAGCGCCGAAGGGCGTCGAGAGGATGTCGGCGACTCCCATGGCCGGCGCGGTCCGTGAGAGCGACAGGCTCACCTGACCTCGCGGGCTCTCGGCGGAGATCTGAACGGTCTCAGACTGCGTCTGATAGCCCTTGAGCTCGGCCTTCACGTCGTAGCTGCCGGCCGGAAGGTCCGTGAGATCGAGGGGCGTCACGCCGCGGAATTCGCCGTTGATCGTAACGGTGGCCCCGGCCGGTTGTGACTCGACGCGGAGCGTCCCGAGCACCGGCTCCGGCGTCGCGATCGGGCTGGCGGCGACGGGCTGCGTCACGACGGGTTGCGTCGGCGGCGGGGTCTCGCGGGCGGTCTGCGCCCGCTGGCGCAAGTACAGGACCAGCACCACGGCCAGCGCGAGGACGAAGAGGAACGCCGCCCCACCGAGGATGAGGCCGGCCGGCACGCCGGGGCGCGGCGCCAGGGTCGTGGGCGGCGTCGGGGCCGGCGTGGCCGCGGGCGGAAGCGTCGCCACGGGCGGGGCAGCGGCCGGCTTCGCGGGCGGCGCCGCCTTGGGCACCGGCGTCTTGGCGGCGGGCGCGCCGGGCCGCGGAGCCTGCACGGTCTCGTCCAGGACGGGCGCCTTCACGGTCGGCGGCGGGATCTCGGCCTTGACCGTGAGCGCCGCGGGCGCCCGGAGGGTCGCGTCGGCCGCGGGCGGGGGCGTCGCGGCGGCCGCCGGAGCGGGCGCAGGCGGCGCCGTCATCACGACGGTGGCGCCCGCGGGGGCCTCCGCCTCGCCCTTCTTCTTCGACCGCGCGGCGGGCGGCGGCGGCGCGGTCGCAGCCTTGGCCGGGGGTGCCGGCTGGGCGCCCGCTTTCATGACGACGGTCGCTCCGACCTCGGCGGCCGGCTCGGCGGAAGCCGGCCGCGCCTTCATCTGGAGCGTGGGCGGCAGCTCATCCTCTTCCTCGGCCGGAGCGGAAGCCGTTCGCGCCGCCGGGGCTGCTGCGGCGGCGGGCGGCGCCGTGGCCGCCCCCACGGCCGGCAGGAGGGTGGTCGCCTCGACCGGGGGCGCGGCCGTCGCTGCAGGCGTCGTGGCTTCGAGGCGCGGCAGCGAGCGCGTGGTGTCGGCGTCCGCACCGGGGCCCGAGGCCGGGTTCACCGGCCCGGCGTCCAACACGGTTTCGTCGGCCATGGCGGCGCCGAACCAGGAGCCCATGCAGTACTCGAGGTCCTGCACGAACTCGGTGGCGGTCTGGTACCGGTCGTCGGGCCTCTTGGCCAGGACCTTGCTGAACACCTCGTGCCACTTCTGGGGGACGAGGCCGTTCATCTCGAGGTTGGCCGGCTCGATTGGGTCCACATGGACGAGCTTGTAGAGGATCGACGTGACGTTGTTGCCCGGGAAGGGCTGTTCGCCCGAGAGCATCTCGAAGGCGCAGACGCCCAACGAGAAGATGTCGCTGCGCCCGTCGAGCTTGTCGCCCATGGCCTGCTCGGGGGACATGTACGACGGCGTCCCGAGCAGCGTCCCGGACGCGGTCATCTCCGCATCGGCGAGCTTCGCGATGCCGAAGTCGGTGACCTTGACGCGCTCGCCTTCGAAGAGGATCAGGTTCGAGGGCTTGATGTCCCGGTGAATGACGCCCTTGCTGTGGGCGTAGTCCACGGCCGAGGCGACCTGGCTGACCAGGTTGATGACCTTCTCCGGCGGGAAGCGCATCCCCTTCTCGACGATCGAGGCGATCGTCTCGCCCTCCACGTACTCCATGGCGAGGTACGGGATCCCGGTCTCCTCGCCGATGTCGAAGAGCGTGACGATGTTGGGGTGCGACAACGTCCCCGAGATCCGCGCCTCGTGGTAGAAGCGCTCGATGAAAGACTTGTACTGCGGGCTCTGCCGGGGGATGTCGAGGCGGATCGTCTTGATCGCGAGCGTCCGCTTGATCAGAGGGTCGAAGGCCTTGTAGACGGCCCCCATCGCCCCGTAGCCGATGGCCCCCTGGACCTGATAGCGGCCGATCGTCTGGGGCATTTGCTCGGTCACGTGGCTCTTCTCGTCCATGTCCCCCGCGAGGCCTGTCCCGACCTGGGCGAGGCGCACAACGCCTCACAGACCGAGTCTTGTCCCGGACTCTAACATCAAGGTGAAAAGGTGTCAACGACAGCGCGCTTCAAGTGATGGAGCTAGAAGGGGTTGCGGTCGTTTCCTCGGAACAACCGCGGCGCAGCGAGCGTATCTGAGGCGATGTCCTATAATCCGAAAACGATGGCGGAAGGCCCCGCGCACGCGCTGGACTACGAGGCGTTCCAGGACCCCCCGAGCCCCCTCTTTCGCGACTACCTGACCGGCCAGCCGCGCGTGGCCCCTTTCTACGACGGCGGACGGTGGGACGCCGATGCACTCGTGTCGGCCGCGGAGCGCGCCCTGGCACGGGCGCGTCCCCGCGAGGCACTCGCGGCGGCCCTCGTCCGGCAGCAGGAAGCTCGCGGGGCTGCGAAAGCGGCGACGCGCGCCGCGCTCCTCGCACAGGACGGGACGGCGGCGGTGGTCACCGGACAGCAGGCCGTGCTGTTCGGGGGACCGCTGTTCGTCCTGTACAAGGCCCTGGCGGTGGTCGAGCTGGCCGAGACGCTCGAGAAGCGGCGCGGCCGCCCCGTCGTCCCGGTCTTCTGGGTCGCCTCCGACGACCACGACTTCGCCGAGGTCCGGTCCGTGGCCGTGCTCGACGAAGCCGGACAGATCCGCACGCTGCGGTACAGCCCGGTGCGCGAGCCCTTCGGCCAGCCGGCGTCACGTATCGTCCTCGACGACTCCGTCGCCCGTCTCGTCGAGGAGCTGTCCCGAAGTCTGCCCGGCGGGCTCCACCGCGACGAGCTGATGGCCCGGCTGGCCCAGTGTTACCGGCCGGGAGCGACTCTCGCCGGCGCATTCGCCGCTTTCCTGTCCTCGGTCCTGCCCGACCTCGTCGTCCTCGACCCCTCCGATCCCGCCCTGAAGGCCCTCATGGCGCCGGTCCTCGTGCGGGAGATCCGCGAGGGCTCACCGACCTCGCGCCTGGCGAACGAGGCGGGGGAGCGCCTGCTGGCCCAGGGCTACCATCAGCAGGTGCCCGTGCGCTCCGGGTTCTTCAACCTCTTCGTCCTGATGGAGGGCGAGCGCCGGGCGCTGGCCACCCAGGACGGCCAAGTGGAGGTCCGCGGCGTCGGAAAGCGCATGAGCATCGAGGAGGCGGCGCGGCTGGCCGAGACCGAACCCGCGCTCTTCAGCCCCGGCGTCCTCCTCCGCCCCCTGGCGCAGGACCACATCCTGCCGACGGTGGCGTACGTCGGCGGGCCCGCCGAGGTCGCGTACCACGCACAGATCGGCCCGTCGTACGCCCACTTCGGCATCCCCCGCCCCGCCCTCGTGCCCCGGCCCAGCGCCACCATCGTCGAGCCCGCCCAGGCTCGCGCCCTCGAAGCCGAGGGGCTGAAGCTCGTGGACCTCCAGGTGGACCCGGAGGGGATCGTGGGGCGCTGGGCGCGCGAGGCGTTCCCCGAGGTGGAGAGCGCGTTCGCCCGGGCTCGCGAGGCCGTCGATCGCGAGATGGCCGCCGTCGAGGAGTCCCTGGGAGCTCTCGACCCGACGCTGCGCGGCGCGGCCGACGCCGCCCGTGGGCGCGCACTCCACCAGATCGAGACGCTCCACGAGAAGTCGCTCCGCGCGCTCAAGAAGCGCGAGCAGGCGCGGGCCGACCGCCTGCGACGCACCCGGGACGCCCTCTTCCCCGGCGGGTCGTTCCAGGAGCGCGGGATCGGGTTCGTCAGCTATCTGGCCCGCCACGGCGACGCCCTTGTCGGCCTGGTCCGCGAGAGGCTGGACCCCTGGGCGAGAGGGCATCAGGTGATCGCGCTGTGAACATCGGTGTGACGTGCTACCCCACCGTGGGCGGCTCCGGCGCGGTGGCTGCGGAGCTGGGCAAGCAGCTCGCCCGCCGCGGCCACACCGTCCACTTCATCTCCTACCGGCTCCCGTTCCGCCTGGGAGACTTCCACGAGAACATCTTCTTCCACGCGGTGGACGTCTCCTCGTACCCGCTCTTCGAGTATCCGCCCCACGACCTCACCCTCGCCGCGAAGATGGCCGAGGTCGCCCGCGAGCACCGCCTCGACGTCTTCCACGTCCACTACGCGATCCCCCACGCCATCGCGGGGCACCTGGCCAAGCAGATGCTGGGATCGGCGGCGCCGAAGCTCATCACGACCCTCCACGGCACCGACATCACCCTCGTGGGACAGGACCGGTCGTTCTTCGAGATCACGCGCTTCGGGATCGCCCAGTCCGACGGCGTGACGGCGGTCTCGGAGTTCCTCCGGAGGATGACCCTCGAGGAGTTCCAGATCAAGAACGGCATCGAGACCATCCACAACTTCGTGGACGTCTCGGAGTACTGCCCCACCCGGGCGTACAAGGACTCCTCGTCCTTCGCGAAGCCCGGAGAGAAGATCCTGCTCCACGTCTCGAACTTCCGCCCCGTCAAGCGCGTCCTCGACACGATCCGCATCCTCGACCGGGTGAACCGCGAAGCGCCGGCGGTGCTGCTGATGGTCGGCGAGGGGCCGGAGCGTGCGTCGGCCCAGGCCCTGGCCCGACGTCTCGGCCTCCAGGACCGCGTGCGCTTCCTCGGCACCCAGGAGGGCATCGAGGAGATCGCCGGGATGGCCCACGTCTTCCTGCTCCCGTCGGAGCTGGAGTCCTTCGGCCTCTCGGCCCTCGAGGCCATGGCGTGCGGTGTGCCCGTCGTCGGCTCCGATGCGGGCGGGCTGCCCGAGGTCGTCAAGCACACGGAGACCGGCTACCTGCTTCCGGTGGGCGACGTCGAGGGCATGGCGGCGCGCACCGTCGAGCTGCTCAAGGACGAGGAGCTGCGCCGCGAGATGGGCCACGCGGGCCGGCGGCGGGCGGCGGCTCTGTTCAGCGCCGACCGGGTCGTCAGCCAGTACGAGCGGTTCTACGAGAAGGTGCTAGGGTAGCCCTCGCTGCCCGCCCGGTCGCCCGGCTCCTGACTCCACCTTCGCTCGGGCCTCACTGCATCCCCGAGCTCTTCGTCGTCGTTCTCCTGCCCGAGCACATCCGCCGCTCGGACGACATCCTAGCCTGCCTTCCTGAGCGCGTCGACGACGACATGAGCGAGGGTCAACGGCACGGCGAGGATCGTCCTCATCTCCTCGGGCTTCTTGCCTTCCCGCTGGAGTTCGGCGATATCGATCACCCGGATCCGGGAAGCGATGAGCGTGGCTCGAAGGGCCAGGCGCTCAGTGGCCTGGTCGATCTTTCCGCGCATGCGCAGGTACACGGGTGGGGTCGGCTCTGTCACGTCGATCTCCTTTCGGGTCCACCTCCTCGGACTCGCCACGGGCACTCACCTCAGGATTCTCCGGGGCTCGAAGGCAGAGCTGCGGGGCCAGCTTGACCGACACCGCCGTGTCCTGCGCCAGCGCGTTCGCCGGAACCGCTAGGCGCCGCGGCGTCCTCGACCATCACGGGCTCGCTGCCCCCCGTCTTCCCACGGATCGCCTCCCGGCCCGCCAGGATATCCCGCCCGCGGCCCGGCTGCTCTACGCTTCGGGCCGCGGGCGCCGTGCACGTGACCCGGGAAACAGCCGACGACCGGCCCGTGACCCGATCGACGCCAGAGCCGACTCGGCCGGCGCCGGCGCCACCCCCGTGCCTCGTGACCCGAGCCACAATCCTCCAGCCACCTTCTTCGCAGCTGCTCTTCGAGGCTGAGCCGGGGCCGATTCCGTCCCTTCCCTCTCTCTCGCGTGCCTCGGGCGCGCCGCCGCCCCGTGCCCGCGGCGCGCCCGAGGCGTCTTGGGCCATCAGCGGCTGTCTGTGGAGCGAGACCTTCCCCTGAGTTAGAATGGTCGTGGGAAGGAACGGAATGCCGCAAACCATTGTGATCCCGGGCCACCTCGTGGATTCCAAGACCGTGGAACTAGACTCGCCGGCGCCTCCGGACGCCACAGAGGCCCAGGTCGTCATCCGGGTCCAGTCCCCTCCCAAGGCCCCGAGGAGACTCTCCGAGATCCTCAGAGCGGTACCCCCCGGCACTCGCACGAAGGCCGACATCGACCGACAGATCGAGGAAGAGCGAGAAGCCTGGGACGAGTAGTGCGCGTCTACTTCGACGCCAACGCCCTGATCTACTCTGTCGAAGGCCCTCCCGACCTGAGGAAGCAGGTACTCGAGTGGGTCGATCGCATCGAAGCGGCGCCCGCAGGAACGGTGGTGACCTCGCCTCTTTCCTTCCTCGAGTGTCGGGTCAAGCCTCTTCGCCTCTCCGACGACGCCGCCCTCACTCGGCTCGACGCGATCCTCGATGCCAGCAATCTCCTCATCGCGGACGTCACGGCGCATGTCATCGCCGAGGCCACGGAGACCCGTGCCCGGTACGGCTTCCGGACGCCGGACGCTCTCCACCTCGCGACGGCGGTGCTGCACCAAGCCGAGACCTTCCTCACCGGTGACTCGCGTCTCCGGCGCTTCGACCGCATCCCCATCGCCTTCCTCGAGAGCGCCGACCGGGGCTGACCTCTCGACACCTCCTCGCTCCCCTTCCGGAGGTTGCGTCCGGGCGCCCACCATCGGCCACGCCAGCGACACCGGGAACAGCACCGCATACGCCTGCATCCAGTCCGGCAGCGGCGTGACCACCATGAGGCGGATGACCACGTGGGCCACGAGCTTGAAGAGCGGGCTGCGGCTCGGACGACGGAAGGACCAGCCGCCGCGCTGCAGCACGTCGACCGCCTCCGGCCGGAGAGCCTCCCACGAGAAGGCGGGAGCAGAGGCCGGCGCCGAACGCGCCGGCCTCCAAGAAGAAGCGAAGCTACGCCAGAGCCGCATCGAGCTTGCTCAGCATCTGGACGACCCTGAGCGCCAGCGACCGCGCCTGAGCGCAGTGGGCCTCGGGCGCCAAGTGACGCGCCCGCAGCACGTCGATCGCCGCCGCCGTCTCCATGGCGCTTCCCCGAGCGTAAGCGTAGTGCCGCCGCTTGTCGCGACGCGAGTGACGCCCCGCGCCTTCAGGAAAGATCTGACACTGCGCAGACTCAGGATGTAGAGCAACGCCGCTCTGTTCGCATCGTGCGCCCGCATCACCCGTTGCGCGGGGAGTTTGTGCCGCTGGTGCGGTTCTGGGAATCGCAGGGCTCTCGTTATTACGTCGTCGAGCTGCCTGACCACAGTCACTGCCGGATCCCGATGGCGTGGGCGGATGAAGGACTGGCGCCACTCGCCGCGGTTCCCATCGATCAGCCTGTCCTATCGGTCGAGTCGGTTCGGCAGCTGACACGCGTGATCTCCCTTCTCGTGAGCCAGCCGGGCGACATTCTATCCTCTCCCGGTATCACTTCCGGGGAGGTGAAACCTGGGACTGCAGATCGAGCTGTTCGAAGCCGTGCACCAAGCGACGTGGGGACAGCTACCGGAGGACGTTCGCGAGCAGGTGGTGGAGCTGCTCGCAAGGAGCGTGCTGCGGTGCGTCGGCCAGCTCGCAGGCGAAAGCGAGGCGGACGATGATCGCTAACACGAAGATCAAGCCCGCGCACCTGGAGCGAAGCGCCTACGTCTACGTGCGCCAGTCCACCGACTACCAGGTTCAGAACAACAACGAGAGCCAGCAGCGCCAGTACGAGCTGGCGGAGCTCGCCGTGCGGTACGGCTGGCCCAAGGAACGGGTCGTGCTCATCGACGATGACCTCGGGCGGTCCGGGAGCAGCGTGTCGGGACGAGCGGGCTTTGCCCGACTGGTGGCCGATGTCGCGCTCAGCAAGGCAGGGATCGTCTTCGGCCTCGAGGTCTCCCGCCTCGCGCGCAACAACCGCGACTGGTACCAACTGCTGGACCTTTGCTCGATCACGCTCACCCTCATCGCCGACGCCGACGGCGTATACGACCCTTCCTCGTTCAACGATCGGCTCCTGCTCGGCCTGAAGGGAACGATGAGCGAAGCGGAGCTTCACGTGCTCAAGGGGCGCATGCTGGCCGGCATGCAGCACAAGGCGAGCAAGGGGGAGCTACGCTTCCCTCTGCCTGCCGGTTACGAGTTCGACGAGCAGGGACGGATCGTCAAGGCGCGCGACGAGCAGATCGGCCACATGATCTCTCTCATGTTCTCGAAGTTCTTCGAGATCGGCACGGCGAGCGGCGTGCTCAAGTACCTTCTCGAGGAGGGGCTGACACTTCCCCGGAAGGCCGGCTTCGAGCGAGCGGTGCGCTGGGTGCGCCCCTTCTACAGAGCGGTCTACCAGATCCTCAACAACCCCCTCTACACCGGTGCCTACGTCTTCGGGCGCTCGCTGATCCGCGACAATTACTTTTTCCGGGTCGCGACAATTAGTTTTTCCGGTCTCGGTGGTCCTGACGGCCTGTGGTAGA
>JACQGI010000033.1 GCA_016199625.1 Acidobacteriota bacterium
GATGCCGCAGCGCGCGTAGCTGGACTTGCCGACGCACAGGACCAGGACGTCGCGGGGGATCCGGAAGTACTCGACGGTTCGCGCCAGGGCGAAGGAGTTGGGCGGGATGATGCAGACGCCGCCATGGAAGTCGACGAACGACCGGGGGTCGAAGCTCTTGGGGTCGACGATGGTCGAGTTGATGTTGGTGAAGATCTTGAACTCGTCGGCGATCCGCACGTCGTACCCGTAGGACGACACCCCGTAAGAGATCACGCCCTCGCGCACCTGGGTCTCGCAGAAGGGCTCGATCATCCGGCGCTCGACGGCCATGCGGCGGATCCAACGATCGGACTTGACGGCCATCCTTCCTCCTTGCCTGCTGCGGGCCGCCAAGGATTCCACGAAGGGTCCTCCGGGGCAACCCGTGCCGAGGATCCGGCGGGCATCTTGGCGGGCCCTGGGGAAACGGCCCAGGGCTTCAGCCGCGCCCCAGGAGCTTCTTGAAGATCCCGCCCCCTTCGAGGGCGCCCAGCTCGGCGAGAGCGCCGGCATGGCGGGGCTTGAGGTCGAGGGTCTTCCGGAACATGGCTGCCGCGCGCGCGGGGGCACCGCCCGCCCGGTAGATGGTTCCCAGGACGAAGTGCGCTTCGGCGTAGCCCGGGTCCTCCCTCGCGACGGCGTTGAGCTCGTCCTCGGCCTGCTTCCTCCATTGCGGGTTCTTGAGGTACGCCTTCGCCTTGAGGACGCGAGCCCGGCTGGCCAGCCGGCCCCGGGCCACGGCGAGCACCTCGCGATCGACCATGGCGATGGCGTCAAAGTAGCGCCCCCCGGCGAACTGCTCCTCGGCGCTCCTCATGGCGTCCTCGGCCCGTTGTCGGTCGGCCACGGGGTCGGGTGGCGGCGGCGCGGGGGGCAGGCCCTCGGGCTCGGGCTCGGGTTTGATGCCGGCCACCACGAGGCCGGCCTCGTAGGCCGCGCGGCTTCCCGGCTCGGAGAGCACGCGGTGCGCCTCGGTGAGCCGGGCGAAGACGGCGGACAGCTCGCGCCGCAGGTCCGCGAGGCGCGCGTCCTGGTGGTGGGCGTCGGGGTGGATGAGCTTCGCGAGGTGGAAGAACGCCGCCTTGATCTCGGCCTCGGTGGCGGTGCGCGGGACCAGGAGCACCTCGAAATGGTTTCGCGTGGCGAGGTGGCGGTAGGTGTCGAGCACGAGATCGCGCGTGCCATCGGTCGAGGGCTCGGGCACTCGTGGGGCCCGGGTCACGTACTCGATCATGCCGACGCAGAGCAGGCCGTAGAAGCTGCGGTGAGCCTCCTCGAGGCTCACAGGGGCGATCTCGAGGATCTCGCGTGCGGTGAGGGTCCCGTCCACACGCGACAGGATGAAGCCGTCGGTCGGCGTGAGGGTGATCCGCTGGAAGCGCAGCAGCGGATCCGACGTGGACACGACGACGCGGTCCAGGTCCCCCAGGGCGTAGCGGACGACGTCGGGATCGGCGACGCTCCACACGGCGTCGAGGATCACCTCCCCCGTGGACAGGCTGAGGGCGCGGTCGTAACCGCGGAACGTCTCGGGCGGATGATCGGCGAAGGCGTAGGAGCCTTCGGCCCACGAGAAGACGCAGCGGAGGACCTCGCGAACGTGCAGGCCCAAGGCCTCCTCGAGCCCGGGTCCGTCGAGGACGCCCATCTCGACGAGGACCTCGCCGAGGCGCTTCTTCGTCCGCGTGACGACGGCCCCGGCCCGGTCGAGGTGCTCCTGCCCGAGGAGGCCGTGCCTCACCAGGGTCTCCCCCATGTGGCACTCCTCCACCGTGGTGTCGCCCCAGACGATGTGGCCCTCCACGAAACAGACGCTGCCACGGTCGGCGTCGTGGGTCACGTGGAGGAGGCCGGTCCGCCGCTCGACGTAGAGCGCCCGGAGAACGGCTGGCAAGGCACCTTCGGCGAGCGCGCCGCTCAGCTCGGCCCGAGTCTCGGACATGCCCTTCACCTGCCCGCACGGGGGCTCGTCGTCCGCGTTTCCTGGAGGGAGGAGACGCCGTCGATTCTAACCCGGCCGGGGTCGGTATAATCCGCCATCCATGGCTGTGGCCGGCCGAGCGTGGCTCCTCCCCGCCCGCGGTGCCGCACTGGCGGCCGCCCTCGCGGCCGGCTCCCCCGCCTCTTGCGAAGAAACCGCCCTGGTGCGGCGCGGGCCCATCGAGCGGCGCGACGGGTGGCTCCTCGCGCAGGGACGCCTGACGCTGCCGGCGGTCTCCCCCGACACCTTGGCGCCCGGCGAGACGCGCGTGCGGGCGAGCCTCGACTGGGGGAACGACTTCGGCTGGAGGCCCGGGCCGAGCGGCACGCCCAACGACGTCGCCTACATCGTGGACGGGGAGCATGGACGCCTCGACCTCGAGGTCCGGCGCGGCCTGGGGCCCGGCTGGGACGCAGGCATCCGGGTGCCGGTTCTCTGGCGGGGCGGTGGCTTCCTGGACGACGTGATCGACGCCTGGCACGGGGTCACGACGCGCCTGGGCCTGCCCGACAACGACCGCTCGGACTTCCCGACCGATCGGCTCCGCGTGGAAGGGCACGACGGCGACGGCCGGCCTGTGGCGTGGCCGGGCCGCTCCGGTGCCGGCCTGGGCCGACTGGAGGTGGACGCACGCTGGGCGCCCGTGCGCCCCGTCGACGGGCGCGGATGGACCGCCGCCGTCGTGGGCCGCGTGGCGGCTCCGACGGGCACGGGGCCGTTCACCGGGACGGGACTCGAGGCGGGCGCGCAGCTCGTCGCGGCCCGCGGCCTCGGATCGGCTTTCGACGTCTACGCGGGTGCGGGGGCCACGGCCTCGTCGACGCGGCGTGCCGCCGGTCTCGACTACGCGCGGCACCGCGCCCACGGGTTCCTCGTGCTGGAGTGGCGCCCCGCCCGGAGGCTGAGCCTGCTCGTCGAGACGTCGGCCGCGTCCCGCCTGGTGACGAGCCTCGCGGACTACCCGGCGCTCGTCTCCTACCTCCGGATCGGGGCGCAGCTCGACGTGGGGGCCCGGTGGCGGCTGGAGGGCGGGTTCACCGAGAACCTCGCCCACCAGCAGGCGACGACGGACTTCGGGGTGTTCCTGGGCGTGGCGAGCCGCTGATCCGTCAGCCGGTCGCCGCGAGAGGTCAGCCGATCAGCTCGATGCCCGGGAAAAAGTAGCCGATCTCGAACTGCGCCGTCTCGCGGGCGTCGGAGCCGTGGATGCAGTTGGCCTCGATGGAGGCCGCGAAGTCCTTGCGGATCGTGCCGGGCGCGGCCTTCGCGGGGTCGGTGGCCCCCATGATGTCCCGGAGGTGGGCGATGGCGTCGTCGCGCTCGAGGACCATGGTCAGGCACGGGCCCGCCGACATGAAGCTCGTGAGGCTCCCGAAGAACGGCCGCTCGCGGTGGACGTAGTAGAAGCCCTCCGCCTCCGCCTTCGTCAAGCGCCGCATCTGCGCCGCCACGACCGTGAACCCCGCCTTCTCGATCCGCGCGAGGATCTCCCCCGCCTGCTTCGCCTTCACCGCGTCCGGCTTGATGATGGAAAAGGTTCTCTCTCTCATATCTCGGTCTTCGTCTCCGTGCGCCCTCTGCGTCTCTGTGCCTCTGTGGTTTCCGTTCGGTTACTTCCTCTTGGCCCCGAGCGCCTTCGCCACCGCCGCGCCGATCTCCGCGGGCGACTTGACCACGTGGATCCCGGCCGCCTTCATCACCTTCATCTTCTCGTCGGCGGTACCCTTGCCGCCGGAGATGATGGCGCCCGCGTGGCCCATGCGTCGGCCGGGCGGCGCGGTCTGGCCGGCGATGAAGCCGACGACGGGCTTCTTGACGTGCTTCTTCACGTAGGCCGCCGCCTCCTCCTCGGCGCTGCCGCCGATCTCGCCGATCATCACGATGGCCCTGGTGGCGCGGTCCTTGTTGAACAGCTCCAGGGCCTCGGTGTGGTTGGTCCCGATGATCGGGTCGCCGCCGATGCCGATGCACGTGGACTGGCCGATGCCCAGGGCGGTGAGCTGCGCCACGGCCTCGTAAGTCAGTGTGCCGCTGCGGCTGACGACGCCCACGGAGCCGCCCATGTGGATGTGGCCCGGCATGATGCCGACCTTGCACTTGTCCCTGGGCGAGATGATCCCGGGACAGTTGGGGCCGATGAGGCGCGTGGGCTTGCCCTCGAGGTACGCCGCGGCTTTCACCATGTCCAGGGTCGGGATCCCCTCGGTGATGCAGACGACGACGGGGATCCCCGCGTCGGCCGCCTCCATGATGGCGTCGGCCGCGCCCGCCGGCGGCACGAAGATCATGGAGCAGTTGGCGCCGGTCTTCCGCACGGCCTCGTCGACACCGTCGAAGATCGGGAAGCCCTCGACTTTCGTTCCGCCCTTGCCCGGCGTCACGCCCCCCACGACCTTGGTCCCGTAATCGCGGCAGCCCATGGCGTGGAACGTGCCGTGCTTCCCCATCCCCTGGACGAGGACCCGTGTGTCGGCTCCGACGAGGATGCTCACCTGGCCCCCCCCGCGGCGGCGACCACCTTCCGGGCGGCCTGGGTCATGTCGTCCGCGGCGGTGAAGTTGAGGCCCGAGGCCTTCAGCATCTCCTTGCCCTTCTCCTCGTTGTTCCCCTTCATCCGCACGACCACCGGCACCTTCACGTGGAGGTCGCGCACGGCGGCGATGACGCCTTCGGCGAGGACGTCGCAGCGGAGGATGCCGCCGAAGATGTTGATGAGCACCGCCTTCACTTCCTTGTCCATGAGAAGGATGCGGAAGGCGTTGCGAATCTGCTCGGCGTTGGCGCCGCCGCCGACGTCGAGGAAGTTGGCGGGGCTCCCGCCGGCGAGCTTGATGATGTCCATGGTGGCCATGGCCAGGCCGGCCCCGTTCACCATGCAGCCGACGTTGCCGCCCTCGAGCTTGATGTAGTTGAGGTTGTACTTGGAGGCTTCGACCTCGAGGGGATCCTCCTCGTCGAAGTCCCTGAGCTCGCGCAGGGCGGCGTGGCGATAGAGGGCGTTGTCGTCGAAGTTGACCTTCGCGTCGAGGGCGAGGAGGTCGCCGGCCTTGGTCTTGAGGAACGGGTTGATCTCGAGGAGTGACGCGTCGACGCCCTCGAAGGCCCGGTACAGGGCCTGCATGAACGTCACGGCGTGGGGCAGGACGGCGGCCGGCAGGCCGAGGCCGAACGCCAGCTTCCGGGCCTGGAAAGGCTGGAAGCCCACGGTGGGATCGATGGCCTCCTTGAGGATCGCCTTCGGGTCTTTCGCGGCGACCTCCTCGATGTCCATGCCACCCGCCGCCGACGCCATGAACACGGGGCGCTCGGTGGCGCGGTCCACGAGGATCGCGAGGTACATCTCCTTCGAGCCTTGAAGGTCCATTCCCTGCTCGATGAGGACCCGGCGGACCACCCGGCCCTCGGGGCCGGTCTGATGGGTCTTCAAGGTCATGCCGAGCATCGCCTTGGCGATCTGCTCGCACTCCTCGGGGGACTTCGCGAGCTTCACGCCCCCGCCTTTGCCGCGGCCCCCCGCGTGGATCTGGGCCTTCACGACGACCGGGAAGCCCAGCTCCTTCCCGATCTCGACGGCCTCGCCGGCGGTGTAGGCCACCTTCCCCCTGGGGACGGGGACTCCGAACTGGGCGAGGACCGACTTGCCCTGGTATTCGTGGATCTTCACTGTGGGTCTTGCCTCCCGGGCCGTCGTCAAGAAGCCCGCGCGAAACGCGCTGATGGTACTGGCCGCCCCGCCGTCAGTCAATCTCAGGCCAGGAAGTGCGGCTCTCCGGGGAAGATGCGGTTGCGGCCGGCGGCCTTGGCCTCGTACAGTGCCTGGTCGGCGCACCGGATGAGGTGCTCGGCCCTGCGCGAGTCCTCGGGATAGGTCGCGACCCCGCCCGAGACCGTGATGGCGCCCAGGGGTTGCTGGCCGCGGTGCGGGAAGGGCTGCTCCTCCACCGCGTGGCGGAGCTTCTCGCCGAGGCGCATCGCCAGCTCCTTGCCGGCGCCCACGAAGACCACGACGAACTCCTCCCCCCCGAAGCGCGCCACGATGTCGTTCTCGCGCACCAGGCGCTTCAGGACCAGGGCGAGGCCCTTCAGGACCTCGTCGCCCTGGACGCTGCCGTTCGTGCGGTTGTAGTGCTGGAAGTGGTCGAGGTCGAGGACCAGGACGCTCACCGGCGTCCCGTCCTTCTCGGCCCGGCGCAGCTCCTCCGCCAGGCGCTCGAACAGGACGGTCCGGTTGTGGACGCCCGTGAGGCCGTCGAGCCTCCCCGACTCCTCTGTGGCGCGCAGCCGAGTCGCGTGGACGATGGCCACGGAGGCGAGGTCGGCGACCATGGTCATGAGCTTCTTCTCCTGGCCCTGGCGGGTTCGGGCGCCGGCCATGGAGAGGACACCGAGCAGGTCGCGCCCGTCCACGATGGGCGCCACGACGTCGGCCTCGAGCCCCTGGAGGCCGGAGCCTTCGAGGTGCTTGCGCGCGTCGAAGGCCCGGATCACCTTCTCCCCGGGCGCCATGCGGAAGTCGGAGTCGTCGAGGGTCACGCGATGGTCGGCGGCGTAGCCGATGCGGCCCCGGCCGTACTCCACCTCGGCGCCGGCCTTGAGCGGACCGGGCAGCCCGAGCCCCCCCACGAGGACGAGGCGCTTGCGCGAGGCGCGGGCCACGAGGATCGCGGCCTGCTCGGGGTGGAAGAGCTGCTCGACGAGGTGGAGCGCGAGGGGCCCGATGGTCCTCTGTCCCGAGGCCGTGAAGATCTGCCGGACGAGGTCGGGGAGGAGCTGGAAGACGAGGGCCTGTTCGTTGCCCCGGTCCACCAGGTCCTGCATCTCGCGCCGGGACCGCGCCAGGGCCTTGTCGGTCTCGAGGCGCTCGGCCTCGCGGAGGAGCCGCTCGCGCTCGGCCGGCCGGCGGTGCCCCGAGAGGAGGAGGCCCAGCGTCCAGCCGACGAGGAGGGCGACGAGCGCCGTGACGGCCGGATGCACGAGCCACTGGGTCGGATCCAGTCCCGGGCCCCCTTTCGCGGTGCAGGTTCGGGCCAGTCTACCAGCTTCCTTTGTTGTATCCTCGCGCCCCTCGGAGGACGCGGCGTGGCGCGGAAGCGGCGGGGCGACGAGCGGCCGGCGGTGCGTGCCCCGGAAGGAGCCCCTCCCCCGGCGCCGGGCGGGCGTGGGCTCCTCCTGGCGGCCGTGCTCCTCGTCGCCGCCACGATCGCCGTCTATGCACCGGTCCGCGGCTTCGAGTTCGTCAACTACGACGACTACCACTACGTCATCGAGAACCCGCGGGTGGCCACGGGCCTCTCGGCCCGGAACCTGGCCTGGGCCTGGACCGCTTTCCACGCCGGGAACTGGCACCCGCTCACGTGGATCTCCCATCAGGTGGACTGCGCCCTCTACGCCCTCGAGCCCGGCGGCCATCACCTCACGAACCTCGTCCTCCACGCGGCCAACGCCGTGCTGCTCCTCCTCGCTCTCTTCGCCCTCACGGGCTCCGTCGGACGCAGCGCCGCGGTGGCGGCTCTCTTCGCCCTCCATCCCCTGAACGTCGAATCCGTCGCCTGGGTGTCGGAGCGGAAGAACGTCCTCAGCACGCTCTTCTGGATCGCCACGATGTGGGCCTGGGCCGCGTACGCGCGGCAGCCGTCCCGCCGGCGCTACGTTCTCGTCGCCGTCCTGCTCGCCCTCGGCCTCGCGGCGAAGCCGATGGTCGTGACGCTGCCCTGCGTCCTGCTGCTCCTCGACGTCTGGCCGTTGGGCCGGTGGCACTGGAGCCGGCCCGACGCCCGCGGGGCAGCGCTCGGGCTCGTCCGCGAGAAGCTGCCGCTCTTCGGCCTGGTCCTGCTGTCGAGCGCGCTGACCGTCGCCGCGCAGAAGGGCGCCGGGGCCGTGACGTCGCTGACGGCGGTGCCCCTCGAGGCGCGCCTCACCAACGCCCTGGTCGCGTACGTCCGCTACCTGGAGAAGATGTTCTGGCCCGATAGCCTGTCGGCCTTCTACCCGCACCCCGGACTCTCCCTCGGCGCGGCGGAGGTCGGCGGAGCGGCGCTCCTGCTCGTGGCGCTCTCCTTCGTGGCCTCGAAGGCCCGCGGGGCCCCCTACCTGCTCGTGGGCTGGCTCTGGTACCTGGGGACGATGGTCCCGGTCATCGGCCTCGTCCAGGTGGGCTCGCAGTCCATGGCCGATCGCTACGCTTACGTCCCCCTCCTCGGGCCGTTCGTGGCCCTCGTGTGGGGCCTCGCGGACCTGGCGGCCGCGCGGCGCGCGACGCCGGCTCTCGCCGCCCTCGGACTTGCGGTCCTCGCCGCCCTCGGCGTCGCGGCCCACCGCCAGGTGGGTCACTGGCGCAGCAGCCTCGCGCTCTTCGAGCACGCCCGAGCGGTGACCCGGGACAACTACGTCGCCTTCACGAACCTCGGGCTCGCGTACAACAAGGAGAAGCGCTGGGACGACGCGATCGCGAGCTTCCGGCGCGCGCTCCGGATCCAGCCCCGGTCGGCGGAGGCGTGGGGGCACATGGGCCTGGCCTTCGCCAAGAAGGGCAAGACCGACGAGGCCATCGAGGCCCTGTCGAAGGCCCTGGCGATCTATCCCGACTCGCTCCACGCCCACAACAACCTGGGCGTCGCGCTGCGGCGGCGCGATCCCGCGCGCGCCGTCGACCACCTCCGGAGGGCCCTCGTTCTCGACCCCGAGTTCGCCGAGGCCCACGTCAACCTGGGCGCCGCCTTCTTCGAAGCCGGCGACGAAGCCGGCGCCCGTCGGGCCTTCGACGACGCCCTCGCCCTGGCGCCCGACGCCGCGGCCACCCAGTTCCGCGTCGGCTCCGTGTACCTCGAGCGCGGGATGCTCGCGGAGGCCGACGTCCACCTCGACGAGGCGCTGCGCCTCGACCCGCGCCATGCCGACGCCCACAACAGCCGCGGGGTCGTGCTGCTGCGCCAGGGCAGCCTCGAGCCCGCAGCGGCGGAGTTCCGGCGGACGCTCACGCTCGTTCCCGATCATGCCGACGCCCACGCCAATCTCGGGACCCTGCTCTACCGGCAGGGCCGCGGGGACGGGGCCGTGGCCGAGCTCGAGGCGGCGCTCCGCCTCGCCCCCGAGCACGCCGACGCTCATGCGACGCTGGGGGCGATCCTGGCGCAGTCGGGCCGCCTCGCGGAAGCTGTCCCGCACTTCACCCGCGCCGTGGAGGCCGACCCGGAGAACGTCGTGGCCCGGAACAACCTGGGGGCGGCGCTCCTGCAGAGGGGCGACGTGGACGGCGCTCTCGAGCACCTGCGGCGCGCCGTGGCGCGGGACCCGCGTCACGCGGACGCCCGGAGCAACCTGGGCGTCGCGCTGCTGCAGAAGGGCGACGTCGCCGGCGCTGAGGCGCAGTTCCGCGCCGCCCTCGAGTCCGCCCCCGGCCACAAGAACGCCCGCGGCTACCTCGACGCCCTGCAGTCTGCCCGCACGCGGCGGTAGGCGGCGCCTGAGGAGGGGGCCGGCGCGGGGGCCCCCGACGGTCAGCGAGTCGGCTTGCCGAACATCTCCCCGAAGAAGTCCCCGGGGTTCCACGCGGGCCGCGCGTCGGCCTGGGCCAGGTCGTAGCCGATCAGGAAGTGGAGCTGCGCGGCCTTCACGGCCGAGGGCTCGTGGACGGGCTGGCTCAGGTCGTCTTTCGGCGAGTGGTACACCGAGCGCAGCCAGGCGTGGGTGAGCGCCGCGCCGTCCTGGTTCGGGTCGGCGCTCTGGAGCCCCGGCGAGAGCATGACCGCCGGGACGCCGCGCTCGACGAAGGCGTACTGGTCGCTGCGGATGAAGATGACTTCCTCGGGGAAGGGATCGGGGCTCATCCCGAGCCCGAGGCGGCGGGCCTCGCGCTCCACCACCGGGCCGAGGCTCGAGTGCGGCCCGCCGAACGCCACGACGTCGCGGATCGGGTAGAGCGCGAGGAACATGTCGAGGTTCACGTCGGCCACGATGCCGGCGGCCGGGACGGTCGGGTTGCGGG
Source organism: Acidobacteriota bacterium (assembly GCA_016199625.1). Taxonomy (GTDB): domain Bacteria; phylum Acidobacteriota; class Vicinamibacteria; order Fen-336; family Fen-336; genus JACQGI01. The sequence continues at coordinate 9,987 of JACQGI010000033.1, forward strand.
CGAAGAACTCGGCCCCGAGGAGCCCCTTCTCCTCCGCCGCGACCGCGAGGAAGACGAGGGACCGCCGGGGACGCCGCGGGAGCGCGGCAAAGGCGCGGGCCACCTCGAGCATCGCGGAGACGCCCGACGCGTTGTCGTAGGCTCCGTTGTGGATCCCGTCGCCCTCCACCGGGTCCGTGATCCCGAGGTGGTCGAGGTGGGCGGAGAAGACCACGTACTCTCCCGCGAGGAGTGGATCGGAGCCGCGCAGGACCCCGACGACGTTGGCGGTCCGGGCCGACGCGTGGACGCTCGACCTGCGCATGCGGGCGGCGACGGGCAGCGGGAAGGACTGCGGCCGGCCCGCCTCGGCGGCCTGGCCGACCTCGTCGAAGGAGCGAGGCGCGCCGCGGAAGAGCGCCTCGGCGCCGCTCCGCGAGAGCAGCGCGGCACCGCGGATCGCCTCGGGCTCGTCGTAGGGCCGGCCCTGCGCGTCCAGCCAGCGATAGCCGGGGAGGCGAAGGTAACGGAGGGCCAGTTCCCACCGCACGCGCTTCTCGTCCGAGGGCGTCGGGAGCCGGAGGATCCCCACGGCGCCGCGCGCCAGGGCGTTCCGCATCTTGACGCTGCCCGACGAGTAGTACGCCCTCTGGTCGGCCGGGAACGAGGCCGGCGCGCCGCGAAAGACGGCGACGACCTTGCCGCGGACGTCGGTGGATCCGTAGTCGTCGTGGCCCAGCTCCGGCGCCGTCACGCCGAAGCCGACGAAGGCCACGGGGGCCTCGATCGCGGCGTCGTCTCGAAGATAGTCGGGCCCCATGGCGAAATCCGTTTCGAAGGCGAGAGGCTCCTCCTTCCCTTCCCGGACGAGGGTGACGGCGCCCCCGTCGGAGGCGAGCCGGGCGCTGCGGAGAGGGACGGTCTGGAAGTAGCCGCCCCGCTCACCGCCGGGCTCGAGCCCCATCGCCTCGAGCTGCGCGGCGACGTAGGCGGCAGCGAGGTCGTAGCCCCGCGTGGCGGTCCCGCGCCCCTCGAGGAGGTCGTCGCCGAGGAAGCGCACGTGGGCGCGCAACGCCTCGGGACGGATCCCGGAGAGGGCGGCGGCCACCTCCGGCGGCAGGTCTCCCGCGGCGGCCGACGCTCGCGAAGCGAGGACCCCCACGGAGAGAGCAGCGAAGAGGACGGCGAGCGGCAGGCGCATCACGCGGAACCCTCCGAGCCCAGAGCGTGGAAGGCTCCCCGAACGCCCCTGGCGCTGTCAAGAGGCCCCCCGCCCGGTGGCCAGGCGAGGGGCCCCCGAAGGGTCTAGCGGACCAGGAACACCTGGTACGTGCCCGACTCGGTCGTGAGGCCGAAGTTCGCGATCCCCAGCGTGTACGTTCCCGCCGGGACGCCCGAAACGTTGAGCCGTTCGGGCTTGGCCGTGGTGCTGCTCGTCCGGTTGAGGATCGGGCAGCTTCCGGCCAGCGCCGACGCCGGCGGGCAGTTGCCGTTGTACAGGAGGATGTCGAGGTCGTTGGCGGAGAACGTCCAATCCACGGTGATCTCCAGCGTCCCCGAGGCGCTCGTGGTGAACGGGCTCACCGCCACGTCGGCCGTGTAACCCGCGAGGTTTGCCGTAGGCGTGCCGACGAGCTGCGAGAAGTTACCGGAGATCACGAGGCTACGGGTGGTCTGGCTCGGACCGGTTCCGCCGCCCCCTCCTCCGCCACCGCAGCCCGTCAGAAGGACGAGCCCCGTCACCGCGGCGCCGCGCCAGACGCGCCCGGCCGACTTCCCTGCCTGACTCCACATGGTTCCTCCTCCGATAGGTCTCTTGTCCCCTGGCAGACGGACACGCCCCCTTTTTCCGAGGGCCCGCGCGACCGGGAGTAGAATGCCCCCTAGTGGGACCTTCGACAAGTCCTTGTGACAGTGGAAACTAGGCGGCGAAGGCGGGCAAGTCGTTAGGACGCTCTCAAAGTTCGCTCAATTGAGGACCTCTTGGCACCCTGGGTCTACGAGTTCGGCCCTTTCCGGCTGGAAGTGGGGCCTCGAACGCTCCTGCACCAGGGAGAGAGCGTCGCTCTGACGCCCAAGGCATTCGACACCCTCCTGGTCCTCGTCGAGAACCGCCACCGGGCCGTGAGCAAGGCCGAGCTCATGGCCCTGCTCTGGCCCGACCGGGCCGTGGAGGAGGCAAACCTCACCCAGAACGTGTTCACGTTGCGCCGCACCCTCGGCGACGACCCTGAGGCGCCGCGATACATCGCGACGCTGCCGCGCCACGGGTATCGGTTCATCGCCGACGTCCGGGAGGCGAGGCCCGAGGCGCCACGCCAGTCGCCCCGAGCCCGCCTCTCCCCGGCGACGTGGGCCGCGGCCCTGCTCGTCGTGGCCGCCGTGTTGGGGCTGAGGGCGGCGACACGGCGCGGCCCCGCCGCGAGCGACGGCGGGCGGATCGAGTCCCTCGCCGTCCTCCCACTGGACAACCTGACGGGCGACCTCGGCAACGACTACCTCGCCGACGGTCTCACCGAGGCTCTCATCACCGACCTGGCCCGCGTGCCGAGCCTTCGAGTCATCTCGCGCACCTCGGCGATGACGTACAAGGGCACCCGGAAACCCCTCCCCGAGATCGCCCGGTCCCTCGGCGTCGAGGCCGTGGTCGAGGGGTCCCTGCTCACCGCGGGGCTGCGGCCGCGGATCACCGTCCAGCTCATCCACGCGCGAACCGACCAGCACCTCTGGGCCGAGACGTACGAGCTCGCTCGGGGAGACGTGCTCGCGGTCCCCGGCGAGATCGCCCGGCAGGTGGCGCAGCGGCTCGGGGTTCCCCTCGGGGCCCAGGAGCAGGCGGCCCTGGGCCGCTCGAGGCCCACGCGGCCCGAGGTCCACGAGGCGTACCTGAAGGGGCGGCACTTCTGGAACAAGCGGTCGCCGGAGGGGCTGCAGAAGGCCCTCGCCCTCTTCGAGGACGCCCGGCGCCTCGACCCCGGCTTCGCTCCGGCCGAGGCGGGCCTCGCCGAGACCCACGCGCTCCTCGCCAACTACGGCGTCGTCCCGCCGCGCGAGGCCTTCCCGCGGGCCCGCGACGCCGCGACGCGGGCCCTGGCCCTGGACCCCGGCCTGGTCGAGGCGCACGCGGCCCTGGGGTTCGTCCGCCTCCACTACGACCTCGACTGGCCGGGGGCCGAGAGCGCGCTCTCGAAGGCCCTCGAGCTGAATCCCAGCCACGTCACGGCGCGCCAGTGGCACGCGGAGTGGCTCTCGACGGCGGGCCGGCACCTGGAAGCCCTCGCCGAGATCCGCACCGCGCGCGAGATCGACCCCTTGTCCCTCGTCGTCCACACGAACGTCGCCCGGCTCCTGTACTTCGCCCGCCGTTACGGGGAAGCCGAGGCCGAGGCCCGCAAGGCCACCGAGCTGGACCCGGAGTTCCGCTGGGCGTGGATCTTCCGCGGGCTGGCGCTCACCCGGATGGGCCGCGCCGAGGAGGCCCTCGCCGACGCCCGGCGCCTCGAGACCCCGGACCTCGCCGTCCACGCCCTCGCCACCCTGGGGCGCGAGGCCGAGGCGCGCCGGACCCTGGACGAGATCGCGGCACGCTACGGACCCACTCAGCCCTACCTGACGGCCTGCGTCCTCGCGACGCTGGGTGACACGGCGGCCGCCCTGGCGGCCCTCGAGAAGGCGTTCGAGCGGCGCGACTCCCTCCTCGTCTTCGCCGGCGTGGATCCGGAGCTCGACCCGCTGCGCCCCGATGCGCGTTTCCAGGCGCTCGTCCGGCGCATCGGCGTGCCGGTCCGGTAACAGGGTGCCGCCGCGGGCGGCGCAGAAGTGGCCATGTGCCGTGCCTCTTTCAGCACCCTGTTAGAATCAGCTCATGGAGTCGCACGGCAGGGAGAAGGACGGCCTCGGGCGCCTCTGGCCCTTCGTCGCCGGGATCGTCGCCGGAGCCGCCGGGGCGGTTCTCGCCGACGCTCTCTTCAACCGCCGCGGCCTCGACGTTCGTCTCGTGAAGGGCTCCCGGGAGGACCCCGAGGTGCCGGCGGTGCTGGTGCCCGGCATCCTCGGGAGCGAGCTGCTGCGCCCCGATGGGACGGAAGTCTGGCTCAACATGGGCAACGCCGTCGGCTCCCACGACCTGAGCCTCCCCTTCCGGATCCCCCTCTCGGACAGCCGCGACGACCTCGTCCCGGGCGGGCTCCTGGGCGTGGACGCGGTGCTGCCCCGCCTCTTCGGCTTCACGGAGTACGCCGACATCCTCGACCTGTTCGAGGAGGCGGGATTCCGCCGCACGCAGGAGGGCGGCCCCGGGGGGACGTTCCACGTGTTCACGTACGACTGGCGCCGCGACCTCGTCGAGTCGGCGCAGCGCCTCCACGAGACCCTCGAGACCCTCGCCGACGCCCGGGGCGACCGGGACGTGCGGTTCAACGTCGTTGGCCACAGCATGGGGGGTCTCGTGGCGCGCTACTACCTGCGGTACGGCACCGCCGAGCCGGCCCCCGACGCTCCCGTCACGTGGGCCGGGGCGCGGCGCATCCGGCACCTGGTCGTGGTGGCGACCCCCAACGCCGGCAGCATCCCCGCCCTGGACACGATCCTGAACGGGACGCGGGTCGGGTTCTCCCACACGACCCTCGCCACGTCGGTCGTCGCTGCGATGCCCGCGATCTACCAGCTCCTGCCCCCCGCCGGCGCCCCGGCGCTCCTGGACCACCGAGCCGCGCCCCTGCCGGCCGACCTCCACGACGTCGCGACCTGGGAGCGCTTCGGCTGGGGCCCCTTCGGGCCGGCGAAGCGGCGGGCCGGCGACGTCCCCGAGAAGAACGGGGACCTCGAAGCGCACCGCGCGTACCTCGCCGCCACCCTCGCGCGGGCCAGGGCCTTCCACGACGCCCTCGCGCGGCGGCCGACGACGCCGTGCCCGTCGAAGGTCATCCTCCTCGGAGGCGACTGCCTGCCCACCCTGACACGCTGCGTGGTCCCGGAGAAGCGGGGGGGGTCGCCGCGCTTCGAGCCCTGGACCCGCGAGGAGTCCGAGGGGATGTACGAGGCCGGCGACGGCCGCGTGCCGCGATCGAGCGTCCTGGCCGCCCATCTCCCCGGGGCGGACGAGGCCGAGACGGGCTCCGGGCTCGCGGAGGTCCGGCAGGCCTTCTTCGGCGCCGCCGACCACCACGGCATCTACGGCGAGCCGACGTTCCAGAGCGTCCTTCTGCGGCTCCTGCTGAAGCCCGCCCGCAAGCCGGTCCCCGCCGTCGTCCACGGTTAGACGCGCCCCGCCCTCAGTGGCGGGTGGCCTGCTCGAAGGCGGCGTAGAACCCCATCTGGTCGAGGTCGGCCTCCATCATCCGCGTCGCCTGGCGGACCTTGAGGGCGCCGATCCGCTCGACGATCGAGGAGGCCTCGGCGACGAAGGCTGCCGTCCACGCCGCCACCGCCGCCACGGCGTGGCGAGCGACGGCCGGTCCGCCGGGGGCGTCGAGGAGCACGCGGCCGTCCTCGGAGACGCGGAAGGACCTCAGGGACTCGTGCTCCCGCGCGAGGCGCCTGTGGGTCCGGCGCAGGAGCGCAACGGTCATGACGGAGCCGAGGGCGTCTCGTGCCTGCTCCGCGACGAAGGAGGCCGCCCAGGCGAGGATCGACCCGTCCACCACCTGTCGCTCCTGGGGCGTCCCCTTGCGCGGCGTCGCCTCGAGGGTCAGCTCGCGGATCGTGGCCACGACCCGATCGTGCTGCCGGTCGATCTGCACGCGCGCCAGCTCCTGGTCCTCGGTCCGCAGGAGCGGATGCTGCCACGACGTCTCGATCTTCCGGAGCACCTGGCCGCTGCGCGCGATCACCGTCGTCACTGTGAAGTTGGGCCGGTTCTCCCCCTCCGTCTGCACCTCGACGCTCTGCCCCCGGACCTCGATCTTGGACAAGCGGCCGCCCGGGATCAGGGGGACGTCGGAGGGCGGGAGCGGGGCGGTGTCGGTGCGTCCCTCCTTCACCCGGCGCTCGACCTCCTCGAGGGCCCGGGGGTCGAGCCGGCGCTGCTCGATCCGGTACGAGCCGCCGCCCACGGCGAGGAGCGCGTCCAGAGCGTCCTCGGCCCCGGACCCTCCTCCCGCCTTGATCAGCTCGCCGCCCACGAACTCCGCCCATCGCCCCTCGGGTCCCGACTCGACGCTCAGGCGTCCCGTGAGCCGGCTGTCCTCGCAGAACTTGAGGAGGGGAAGCGTGCCGGCTTCGCCGACGGTGCCGGCGAGGGCATCCTGCGGCCGCTCCACCGAGGCGAGGCGCGCGCTCATGCGCAGCGTGGCCTGGACCTTGGCCACCAGGCGGCGCGGGTGGAAGGGCTTGCCGACGAAGTCGTCGGCCCCGGCCTCGAGGGTGTCGGCGATCTCCTCGTTGGACCGGATGCCCGAGAGGAAGATGAACGGGACGTCCCTGAAGTCCTGCGTCTCCTTCACGAGCTTCAGGAACCCCCGGCCATCCATCTCGGGCATGAGGACGTCGCAGATGATCAGGTCGGGCCGGGTCTCCGGAAGCCGCGCCAGGGCGTCGCGGGCGTCGGCGAAGGTCGTGACCTCGAAGTCGGGGGCGCGCAGCACCTCGGCCACGAGCCGGCGGATACGGGCCTCGTCGTCCACGACGACGATCCGCTTGGGACTGGACACGGTGGGACGAGGATCCCACCCCGTCCAGGGAGTGTCAACGCGGCGCGGGTTTGCGGCGTCACGGCGCGGGGGGATAGAATCCGCAACCGGCGCGGCGGCCCACCGCCCGCCGTTTCAGGAGTGACAATGGGCTCTCTCCTCGACTTCTTCCGCTCCTCGATCGGGAAGAAGGTGGTGATGGCCGTGACCGGCCTCGCCCTCTTCGGCTTCGTCGTGGCGCACATGCTGGGGAACCTCCAGGTCTACTTCGGCCCTACCAAGCTCGACGAGTACGGCGCGGCGCTCCGCAGGGTGCCGGCGCTCCTCTGGTCGGCGCGGCTGGGCCTCCTGGCCGCCGCGGCGCTCCACGTCTGGGCCGCGTGGTCGCTCACGCTGGCGAACCGGGCCGCGCGGCCCGTCGGCTATCGCCAGAGGCAGGACCATGCCGCGACCTACGCCTCGCGCACGATGCGCTGGAGCGGCGTGATCCTGCTGCTCTTCATCGTCTACCACCTGCTCCACTTCACTACGGGGCAGGCGCACCCGCAGTTCGTCGAAGGCGCCGTGAACCACAACTTCGTCACCGGCTTCCGGGTGCCGTGGGTGTCGGCCTTCTACGTCCTCGCCATGCTGTGCCTCGGCCTGCACATGTACCACGGCGTCTGGAGCATGATGCAGACCGTCGGGCTCTCCCACCCGCGGTACAACCACCTGCGCGTCGCCTTCGCCACCTTCATCGCGGCCCTCGTCGTGGCCGGCAACATCTCGTTCCCCGTCGCCGTTCTCGCGGGCCTCGTGAGGGAAGCACCGAGGACGGCCGCCACGGCCCCCGCCCAGGCCCGCTAGGAACCCGCCATGGAGCTCCGATCGAACGTCCCGGACGGCCCGATCCAGACCAAGTGGGACAAGCACCGCTTCGAGATGAAGCTGGTGAACCCTGCCAACAAGCGCAAGCACACGGTCCTCGTCGTGGGGACGGGCCTCGCCGGGGGCGCCGCGGCGGCCACACTGGCCGAGCTCGGCTACGACGTGCTGGCCTTCTGCTACCAGGACAGCGCGCGCCGCGCCCACTCCATCGCCGCCCAGGGCGGCATCAACGCCGCCAAGA